>DASTGW010000544.1:0-18886 GCA_035718705.1 Terriglobales bacterium
GGGGACAGGAATCGATGTCATGGTGACACCTCTTCGCCCAAGCCGCCCAACACGCTTGATTCCAAGCGCTCCCTCACTCGCAGCTCCGGCTCCCCTCCTCGCCAAACCGGTCACTACGAGACGAGCAAGTACGGGGCGCGCAAGAGTACCTCTAAGTACGAGCATACAAACGAAGCCGTTTTTCGACTATAGGTTCGCTAGGCGAGGTTTGCGGGCACGTGACTAGACATCAGCGTTACGAAATCATCCAGGTACTTCGGCGTAGTGCCTCGGTTCAGCATCACTGACCACCATTCGCGATACAGACCCTTTTTGCTGATGCGGATCGCCCGCAGTCCGTGTGACTTCAGATAAGGCTGCACGATCCAGCGCGCGACCACCGAAATTCCCATGTCTTCCGTCACCATGGCGATGATGGCTTCGGTGAGAGGAACGCTGACCCACTTCTTCGGCATCACCGAGGCGGGTTGGAGAAAATGATGGTAGAAGTAGCTGTTGGTCAGGACGGAAGGAACTAGCAGTGATTCTTCCGCGAAATCCTTCGCCCGAAGAAACTCACGCGCAGCCAATGGATGCGAGTCTGGAACCACAGCCACCAGTTCATCGTCGAACACCGCTCGATAACGAAGTCTGTCATGCTCCGATTTTTCGTTCGTGAGCGCCAAATCCAATCCACCTTCCAGTACGGCATCTACGGCACGATAAGTGGCGTCCACATTGATCTCTACGGCGATGTGCGGATACTTGGCGCCAAACCGCTTCACCAGGGAAGGCAGCCAGTGATACGCCGTATAGCACTGTGTGCTGATGCGCACGGTGCCCCTGGGTGTACCGGCAATCTCGGCGATGTCTTCCTCCGCCCGTTGCAACTCGTGCAGAACCACCGCAGCTGAGTTCAGCAATCTTTCTCCGGCGCGCGTCAGCTGCACATCTCGGCGCGTCCGAACGAAAAGCGGGGTTCCCAGGCGGTCCTCAATTTCCTTCAGCTGATGGCTTACCGCCGACTGCGTCAAATGCAACCGCGTTCCGGCATTGGTGATACTGCGCTCCTGCTGGATCGCCTGTACGAGCTTCAGGTGCTTCACTTCCAGGTGCATGGACGTGAATTCTAGCATGAACTGCTCTCATGCTACCTGGGCTTGATATCTCGCTGCATCATGTTGGAATGGCGGCAGGAGGAGCGCAGTCGTTCCACAAACGGAACGCCGCGAATGCGTCAATTCGCGCCAATCACGATTGCGTAATTACGAAAGCTCCCTCCTCCTGCATCACTAGATATATGAGAGTTGCGCGCCGCACCGTCCTATATGTGGGGAACGATCCTTTGCTGAGTAAGAGTACCTGTGGGCTCTTGAGGGCCATGGGCTACAATGCGCGAACCTGCATGCCCGCCAACATCCGGCTCATGGTCCGCAACGCCGAGTTTCAAGCAGTTGTTCTATGTGCAACGATTAGTTCAGATGAAGCCGATCAAGTAGTAAAGAATGTCTTCCAGGAACGTCCACAGACGCCGATCATCAGTATTCATGTTGGCTTGCTGGGCGACACGCCTCATCCGGCAAGCACCTATATTGTCGATGCACTTGCCGGACCGAACGCGTTGATCGCCGCTATGCAGTCAGCCTTGTCTCGGCATCACGCGAGTGAATCTGCCGAGTCACGCGGCCAAATTGGCTGAGATGCTCTTCAACTCCGAGCTCTTCTCCATCAGGCGACGCAGCTTCACACGTGCTTTATGTAATTGAGATTTGCAGTTTCCTACGGAGCAGGAGAGTATCTCCGCGATCTCCTGGTGCTCGTAACCGTGAACGTCATGTAGCAGGAAAACGAGTCGGTATCCGGGTGGCAAATCGTGCAGTGCGTCTTCAAGCATGATGCGGTCAAGACTGCCCCGCAGCCGCCCGTCCTCAAATCCAAATTGCTCGTAGCTTTCTTCGTCGTCTTCATTTTTTGTTTCGAGGGGAGTCAGTTGGTAGCGCTTGCTCTTGCGCGAGCGCAGTTCCATCAGGACGATGTTGACGGCCAGGCGGTGCAGCCATGTTGCGAAGGCCGAATCGCCACGGAAGGTTTCGATTCGCCGGAACACTTGCACGAATACATCATGGGTGAGGTCCTCCGCATCGGCACCATCACGAATCATGCGATAGCAGAGGTTGTAAATGCGGCGACGATACGTGTCATAAATCCAGGAAAGAGAGTCGAGTTCGCCGCGCTGCGCGCCGCGCACCATTTCCATTTCGCTTACGTGTGCTGTCAATGAGCCCCCATTTGATAACCGACATTTTCCAACTACAATTACTGCGATGCGGGCTGACTCAGGCGGTGTTGGGATGCTATCGATGAATGGCGGAACTTGGCGCTAATCAGAAGAGGATGACGCGGCGTCCTGTTGGGTGACATCTGCGCGGAAGTGACGCTGTTTTGCTAACTGCGTGCGCCTCTCCACCATGTCTTCCGTGAGTTCGTGCGTCAATTTGACGTTCATGCGCAGTTCGTTGGTTCGCAGCCGCAGTTGTTCAGTCATTGACCGCAACCGCTTACGCGCTTCTTTCAACTCCGGTGCACTGACCGTATGTATTGCACGGACCGTCTCAATATTGTCGTCAGGAAGCGGAGTGCGTTTGACCCAGGCGTCGAGATCGTCGGCGATCGCAATGACCGCGCTTCGCGACCGACCGCGGGGGCGCCTCACGGGAAGGTTCAGGTCTCGCTCCCAACGCTGCACGGTACGTACGCCGCGGTTCAAGTAACTCGCGATTTCTTTCCAGGAATTTAAAACACGCACGCTCACGGAGACGCCGTCGCTTCTCTCTCTAATATGATGCCACTTTTTAATTAGACAAGTGAAGGGTCTTTCACTCTCTCGGATGCCCTATTTACGGTGCATGATTGCGCGCAGTGTGCTGGTGTTGCACCGTGAGCGCTGGAGGGAATGGAATTCTCTTTTTGGGAAAAGCCGAATCGCAGCTACGAGAATCGGTCGACTCTGGAATTCTTGACGCCAACGGGCGTATATTGCAATGTTCTCCGAAGGATAGGATCTGTGCATGGTCTTAACCGAGGAGGCAGCAACGGTCTACGTGGACAAGACTTTACAGGAACTGGAATCACTTCGCACTTTTCAAACCTCTTTACTGTCTACACTACGACAAACAGTCGTTCTTCTGGATGATTCAGAGGTCGTCAGAGTCGCCAATGACGCAGCCTTGGCTCTTTCGGGCAGCAGTCGTGAAGAACTGCTAGGGAAAAAACTTCAAGACACTGCTCTCGCCAGGCGCTGCCCTGACATCCTGAGCTCGCTGCAGCGCGTCATCACCAACTCCTTGGAACAATTGCAGGTCCGCGTGCGCATAGAGGTAGATGCCGAGCGCGACATCATGTTTACCTTGCGTTCGCTCACTAACTCCGAGGGCATCCGCACCGGAACGCTTATCTACGCGGAGGAGGTATCGGCGCAGGAAAAACTGCGAAACACGATCGAGGAATTGGAAGCGGCTGCGGAAGAACTGCGCTCGGCGAACGAAGAGCTTGACGCCACCAACAAGGAATTGCAGTCCATCAACGAGGAACTCAAAACCACCAACAAAGAACTCCTAACCACGAACGAGCAATTGCACTCGTTAGTTGAACCGCTGGAAATCACGAACGATGAGCTCGGGATGCCAACCCGTGAAGTCCATGAAAGCGATCGACGATACGCACACCGAACTGCTGAAAAGAAGACTGTTGCCAAGAAGAGGTTGGGAAAGAATAACTATATTGAAAAGAACCCTCACCACCGAGGTTAGAAACCCACGGCGCTCCTGCCGTCAGAGTGAGGGAAAAGCCAAATTTCATCACGCCAGTCAGCCCGCGAGATTCCTATCTCCGATCCGCCAACGCCGGACGATGCGATAGCTTCTGAGGGTTGAGATTCTGTCCAATCTAAATAGGCCGTCCTACTTTTAAATCCCGATTCTGAACATCCTCGTCCCTTTTCGCAAAAAGCACAGCCATTAGGGCAAAACACTGTTTCATGTGAGGAACTCACAATGGTACTATCGCGAAAGTTTGCCTTGGGGGACTCGATGCCCGCTTCACTTCGTCCGCTTACCACCGGTCAGTTGCTCGACCGAACCTTTCAAACCTATCGCCAGAATTTCGTGCTGTTCGTAGGGATCAGCGCCTTTCCAATCACCTGCATGCTGGTGCTTCAGATCGCGATCCTGATGGTCACAAGAAATCTTGAGCGGAGTCCCATCATCGCCGGCTTGATCACACTTGGTCTTGCCCTGGCTATGATGGTCGTCAACATCGTGGCAACGGCAATCTCGACGGGAGCCACAACTTTCGGTGTGTCCGATATCAACCTCGATAAACCGACTTCAATCAGCGCTTGCTTCTCTCGTGTTCGCGGAAGGATCGGGAGCATCGCTTATGCTTCCTTCGGTTTCGGTTTGATCGTAGGACTCGGTCTGATCCTGCTCATCGCTCCTGGCGTGTATTGGGCTGGAAAGTACGGACTCGCCGTCCCATCAGTGGTGCTTGAGAACTTGACCGGCAGCCAATCGTTCGATCGAAGCGCGCAGCTGACTAAGAATTCTATCGGCCGCATCGTCGTAATCTACTTCCTCACGCTGATTCTGACGTTGAGCGTTAGCCTGGGAGTTGGAATGCTGGTCACCGCGACCGCCCCGAATCTTGCCAAGTCCGCGGGAACACTCACCGCCGCCATCTTTAATCAGGTGGTTAGCTCGATCATCTCGGTTCTCATTCTTCCCATCATGTCGATTGCCCTCACGCTCGCTTACTACGATCAACGCGTGCGGAAGGAAGCCTTCGACATCGAGAACTTAATGAACCTGTTGGGAGAGCCGAAACCGGCTGCGGCCCAGGCAGCGGGAGCTTCTTCTTAGCACGGAGCTTCCTTGCTGATCCGTAAGCTAGCCATTCCCATTACGCTCCTTCTCGGGGCTGCGACATCGTTCGCGGCCCCTGCTCTGCCATGCGATTCCGTGGCCGAGTACCGGTCTATGCTGCAACAGGTGGACACGGCCTCGCGGGCAGAAGACGCCGATTTCAAGGAAATTGGCGCCCAAGTCCCATGGGAATGTAAGTTTCAGTCGGAAGGTAAAGACTTTCGCATCTCGAATGCCCTCCTGCAAACCCAGATCTCCGGTGTAGAGGCCGCCCAGGATTCCGAGCGCAAGGACAAACTCGCCGCGCTGCAACGCACGGTTGCGGATCGCATCAAGGCCATCGACAGCTACAAGCAGCCTATCGATCCAACCGTTCAACCCAAGCTCAAGCAGATCCTCGCGAACAAGGACTTCAAACGCGTCGGCTCCCAGAGTTCGGACGCGATCGTGCAAGAACTGCTCATGAAGCTCCTCATCAAGCTCTTCTCCTTGGTCGCCAAGAATCCGGACCAAGCTGCGTTCTTTGCCAAGATAGCCGTGTGGACCTTTATTGCTCTGATCGCCGCATTTTTGCTTTTGAAGCTATACAGATGGGCGACTCAGGCCAGACCGATTGATGTTCCGCGCGAGATCATTCCCTTTGCCCCTTCAGCCAAGAGCTGGAAACAGTGGATGAACGAAGCTCGATCCGCCCTTGCCACTGGCAATTTCCGCGAGGCCGTTCATTCCAGCTACTGGGCTGCCATTTCGCACCTTGAATCATCGGGCGCATGGGTCCCGGACAAAGCGCGGACACCGCGCGAATATCTGCGCCTCATCTCCCGAACGAATCCTTCGCGTGCCTTGCTTGCAGAAATCAGCCGCGTCTTCGAACTGGTCTGGTATGGCGAACGCACTCCGGCACAGTCGGAATGCGAAGCTTTTCTTGCGCGGGTGGAGCAAATCGCTTGCAACTGAACATCGCTCCTGAAGATCGGAAGCTGTTCTTTGTGTTTGGCGGATTGCTTGTCGCCATCCTGCTGCTTGTCGCCTATGTGATCCATACCGACAACGGAACCGGCGTGGCACCCACTTCCTATGCGACCGGCAACACCGGCGGTAAAGCCGCCTTTATGCTCCTCGAACAGACCGGTTACAAGCCGCAGCGCTGGAACGACGATCCCAGCAAACTTGACGCGCTCCCTCCACATTCCACACTAATTCTTGCCGAACCTCAGCCGGGTGAAGATCGGGAAATGGAATCCGTGCGTCGCTTCGTAAGTAAGGGCGGACGCGTGCTGTTGACCGGCATCGGCGGAACTGTCTTCTTTCCGAAGCACTCGCCCCGCATGGGTATGCCCCACTTCCAGTGGAAGTCATACAAACCGTCCGAGCCTTCCGACCTAACGCGCGGCATTGACGAAATCGTCATGGCACCACAGTTCTATTTTGAGGACACTCGCGGCGAAACTCCTTTCATAGACGACAACGAACGTCCAATTGTTCGCTTCGCCTATGGTGCAGGCGAGGTCATCTGGTGGAGCTCCTCCGACCCGCTCACGAACGCCGGCATTCGCCAAAAGGACAATGCGCAGCTGCTATTGAACTCGGTCGGCAGTGTAGGCCGCGGCGCCGTGTATTGGGATGAATATTTCCACCAAAATGGAAAGACGGTCGTCGACAGCATTCTTGCCAGCCCTCTGAAATGGGGAATCCTCCAGTTGGTGCTCATCGGCGCTGTCATCATCTTCACCTTTTCACGCCGATTCGGTCCGGAGCGGACGAGCCTCGCATCTTCGCGAGCCGCACCAATGGAATACGTGGAAACACTGGCGGCACTTTATCAACGTGCCAATGCATCGCATATTCCCGTTGAGGTCGTGTATGAACGTTTTCGCTCCGCGCTGCAGCGACGTTGTTCGGTTCGGACGGACGCAACGTTGGAACAGGTGGCTCAGGCCATCGTCCATCATTTAGGTAAAGGCGATCTCGCCGAGGTTATAAGGACTCTGCGCGAAATTGAAAGTTCGATCAGTGATCCCGCATTTCGCGTGCAGCGCGCCACCGAACTGGTTCGCCAATTGCACGAATGGAATGCTCGTTTGAAATAGAAGACAGAGAGCAGAAATGGAAATTTTAACGGACATCGTTACTCACGTACGCGGCGAGCTATCCAAAATCGTCGTCGGCCAGGACGAGCTGATTTCACAGACCCTCGCCACCATTCTGTGCGGCGGACACGCCTTGATCGAAGGCGTTCCTGGCGTAGCCAAGACGCTGACAGTAAAATGTCTCGCCCGGGTATTGAACGTCGGGTTCCGGCGAGTACAGTGCAACTCCGACCTCATGCCCGCCGACATCATCGGCACCAATGTCTTCGATACCAAGACCGGCGAGTTTCGCGTGCATCGCGGACCCATCTTCACCGACCTGTTACTCGTGGACGAAATCAACCGCATGCCCCCACGCACCCAGGCGGCACTCCTCGAGTCCATGGAAGAACGGCAGGCTACGATAGACGGCGCCAGCTATTCGCTGCCGAAATATTTCTCGGTCTTCGCGACGCAGAATCCCGTTGAGTTCGAAGGAACGTATCCTTTACCGGAAGCGCAACTCGATCGCTTCCTGCTGAAGATCACAGTCGATTATCCGGATTTAGCTTCCGAACTTAAGATCCTGAATGTTCATAACACCGGGTTCAATCCCAACGAAGTCGAGAGCATGAATCTAATGCCAATCGACTCTGCGGCTGTCGATGCGGCACGACAGGCGGTTCAGGCTGTGACAGTGGAACCAAGTCTCATGGACTACGTTGGGCGCCTATCCCGAAAGACTCGCGATTGGCCAGCCATCTCATTGGGCGCAAGCCCGCGCGCTGCTATCGCCTTGTTGCGAGTCGCCAAAGCATTCGCTGCCATCGAAGGTCGCGACTTTTTGGTTCCTGACGACGTGAAAGCCGCAACTAAGTGCACCCTGCGTCACCGAATCACGCTCAACCCTGAGGCAGAATTGGAAGGCATGACGGCCGACGAGACCTTGGACCAGGTCCTGCGTGCCGTCGAGGTCCCGAAATGAAGCCTCGTTCCATGGTGCCACAACCGGTTCGGGCTGATGGCGAATATCGCGGCAAACTTCATTTTGCTGCCGGACAACGACTCTTTGCGCTGCTCACGGCGGGCTTGATCTTCATTCCACTAATCTTCCTCTCCTCAGTTTTCTTATGGGCACTGCTGACGTGGAATTTGCTCCTGTTGTTTCTGTTTGCCGCCGATCTGCGCAATCTGCCGCAGACGAAAGAACTCTCCGTCGAACGCAGCTTCCGTAACGCCCTCAACCAGCTAGGAACAACTACCGTCCAGCTTAAGTTCGAGAACCGCTCGTCGCGAACGATCCGGGCGGCGATCACCGACAGCGTTCCTGTTGCACTCTCTCTGCTGCCGGTCGATCGCGAAGTGGTGCTTCCCGCGAAGAGTAGCGCCATGTTGGAGTACGAAGTTGTTCCGATGAACCGTGGCGAGCATGAATTTTTGCAACTCTACATGAAGTACGAAGGAGCCTTACGCCTCGCGCAGATATGGACCTCGTTCAATCTCACGCAAACCGTTCGCGTCTACCCGATGCTTAAGACCAGCAAGCAGCAGGAAACCATGTTCCTGCGCAGCCGGCAAATCGAACTCAGAAACCGAATGATTCGCCAGCGCGGGCATGGACGTGAGTTTGAGAGCCTTCGTGAATTCCAGGCAGGAGATGAACGCCGAGATATTTGCTGGACGGCAACCGCCCGCCGCTCCAAGTTAGTCACAACTCTTCGGCAGACAGAGCGCAGCCAGATCATCTGGGCTGTCGTAGATTGTGGCCGCCTAATGCGCGCGCGTCATGACGGACGCTCCAAACTTGACTATGCCTGCGAAACCGCGATGCGCCTCGCACAACTGGCGGACTTCAGCTCCGATTCTTCTGCCCTGCTCGCCTATGGCCAACGCATTCAGCAGAGACGTCTTCCCGGACGGGGCAATCATCATCTACATGCCATGCTCGATCAGCTTGCAGTGCTGGAGGAAGAGAGTTCCGAAGCCGATCACCTGCACGCAGCCGGTTCGCTGCTCACCATGCAGAAACGGCGTTCCATGATCGTGTGGATCACCGATCTTGCCGATCTGGCCATCACGCCGGAAGTTGTCAGCGCTGCTTTGCACGCAAACAACCGACACTTCGTCTTAGTCGCGGTGCTCGGTCAGCCCGATGTCACGAGGCTTGTTCACAAAGCTCCAGCAACTTCGGAAGAAACCTACCTTTACGCAGCTGCGTCGGAAACTATTCGCCGCCGGGAGTTGACCATCGCTTCCCTTCGCAGCCGAGGCGTTCATGTGATCGAAGTGGAAGCCCCGCAACTTACGGGCGCTGTGCTGAATAAATACCTGGAAGCGAAACAGAAGAACCTGATTTAGCTTGCCGTCCGCGGGCGACCCACGCCGCCAAGCCACAGAACAAAGCCGCCCCGAGTGCGAACTTCATATACATGGGAATGGATGAAGGCGATAGGAAGCCTTCCACGAATCCCGCCACAATCAGCAAAGGGATTGTTCCCAGAACCACTTTCACGGCCTCGCCTCCTGCTACGCGCACTGACTCTCGCCGTGCCAGATGGCCGGGGAAAAGTAGTCCCGTTCCTAAGCGCAGACCGGCGGCACCAGCAATCAGGATCGCCGGAATCTCCAAACTGCCATGTCCCACCACGAAACTCCATAACGAGAGTGACATGCCATGCGTGCCGCACGCAGCACCCACAACGCCCATCAGCAGGCCATTGAACGAAATAAGCAGGATTGTCCCAACACCTCCCATGATTCCCGTGGCGAACGTCAGGAAGGAAACGGAGAGGTTATTCGTCGTAATCTGGCTCGACGCCAGTGGCTTGATGGCTACGATTGAGTGAGTCCACATCTCGTGGCGCTCGATGCTGTCGATCATCTGCGGACCTAGGACTTGCATCGCAAAGTCGGGATTCGCCAGCGTTAAAATTGCGCCCGCCATGCCGCAGATAGCGAAGATCGCTGTCACCACCAGGAGGTAGCCCCGCATGCGGCAGATCAGTTCCGGCCATTCGTGGCTAAAAAAACGGAACAGGGACTTGAATGTGGTTTTCTTGCCGGAATAGATGATACCGTGTGTCCGGCCAAGCAACTGGTTGAGGTAACGAGAGTAATGCGCGCCCGTCGGATCCTGCCGCAAAATCGATAGATCGGCAGCGATTTGGCGGTAAAGTAGTCCAAACTCGCGCAATTCGCTGCGAGTGAGGTTCGCAATGCCGCGATTGCCGCACTGGTTCAGCAGCGATTGCAGCCGGTTCCACTGTTGCTTGCGCGTTTCAATCCAGTAGTTGGAGATCATGGTCCCGTGTCGTATCCGCAGAAGCTTACCATCGATACCCCTGAACAAATCAATCTTGAGTACGAGATTGCAGGCATCGGAAGCCGCTTCATGGCTCTCTTCGTTGACCTGATCATTCAAGGGATCGCTGGATTCGTGATCATCCTCATAGCGTTGATCGCCGGTATCGGCTTCATCGGCCATGGCACCTGGGCAATTGCACTTTGGATTGCTGCAGCCTTCGTTTTGCAATGGGGCTACTTCGCCATTTTCGAAATCGCGTGGAAGGGACAAACACCAGGCAAGCGGCAAGCAGGGATTCGCGTCATCAACGAAACCGGACGCGAAGCTTCCGTATACGAGGCAGTGGCCAGGAACTTCGTCCGAGTGGTTGACTCACTTGGGGCCTACGCGCTGGGCGTGCTCGTTATGTTCCTCAGCCCTCAGAATAAGCGATTGGGTGATTACGTCGCCGGAACGATCGTAATCCATGATCGCAAGCCAGAAGACGATGACATCTTCTTCAATACCAATAAGGACGAGGTCGCCGAAGGCATCAATGTCGCAGTTCTTACCCCCGACGACATACACGCCATCGAAACATTCCTCCAGCGAAGGCTGGATCTTGACCTCGACGTCCGCTACAGAACAGCCGTCAGACTGGCTGATCATTTCCGCCAAAAATGCGAAGTTCCCGCCGGTGAACACGCGATTCCAGAGAACTTTCTCGAATTTCTGGTGCGGGGATATCGCCGCGGTGCCCGCTTTCACTCGCGCTGAAATTTGCCCTCCTGTAAAAACAACCTTATGGTTTTGTCCCTGTAATCCCAAATGCATAAGAGCACTAGGCGGATCGAAGATTGACCTTTATAGTGCCGTCAACCGATGTCCCATCCCCATTTAAGACCTGACCTGCGACGCAGCACCCGTGTCCCTCTCGAAGTGTCGATCCAAGTGGAGGGACAGCAACAGAAGATGACGGGAACGACGATCGTCGTGAGTCTGCACGGGGCGCTCATCCAGACGGAATCGCCACTCGAACTTCGCGCGCGCATCCTGTTGACGGTCTACATCACCGGGAAGCAGGTGAACGCGACGGTTGTTTATAAAGAGCCGTCTGACTCCTTCAAGGCCGGAATCGAGCTGGAGGTCCCGCAGAACATCTGGGGTGTTTCCCTTGCTCCCGACGACTGGGACGGCCACACGCACTAGCTTTCAGTCCCCTTACCCACGATTGATCCTTGAAATCAACAACTTACAATGGATCCCCTGCAAAGTTTCTGGAATCAGCTGCTTGCCCCACAGCCAGCCTAGTCCAAATCCCTAACTCGGAATGGGGTTCCTGTCTTTGATTGTGAGTCGGAGAACGACTTTTTATTACGGACGGCGGTTATCAGCGAGGCACGCATCACCCCTTCGGGTGTTAAATGTCACTGTGGGAACGGGCAATAGCTGGGAAATTGGAGAGTTGTTCCCCCTCTTTAAGGAGAGCCAATGCCTCATAGTACAGTTACTGAGCCGGCAGCAAAGACCGAAAGCTCAAGCACGGTGGAACCATCCCGAAAGACGAAGGCACTCAATTCGTTCCAGATAGCGCAAGCGCAATTCGATAAGGTGGCCGAATACCTGAATCTTGACTCAGCCACACGAGATCTTCTCCGCTACCCTTTGCGCGAGTTCCAATTCGCCATCCCTGTCCATATGGATGACGGCACTATCAAGATCTTCCGCGGATTCCGCGTTCAACATAATGACGCGCGCGGACCGGGTAAAGGCGGCATTCGCTTCCACCCGCAGGAGACCATCGACACCGTTCGCGCCCTATCCATGTGGATGACCTGGAAGTGCTCCGTGGTCGATATTCCGCTCGGCGGCGCCAAGGGCGGCGTGATTTGCGATCCGCACAACCTGAGCGCCCGTGAACAGGAACAGATTTGTCGTGGATGGGTACGCCAAGTCGCAATGAACGTTGGTCCGATTACCGATGTTCCCGCTCCCGACATCATGACCAACGCCCAGCACATGATCTGGATGCTCGACGAGTTCGAGCGCATTCACGGCGGACGTCTCCCCGGCTTCATCACCGGCAAACCGGTAGGCCTCGGTGGATCACTTGGTCGCACCGAAGCCACCGGATATGGCCTTGTATTCACCCTTCGCGAGGCCCTGCGTGAGTTAGGCATGAAGGCCGAAGACACCCGCGCCAGCGTGCAAGGGTTCGGCAATGTAGCCCGCTACGCGATCGAACTGTACCTGCGCCTTGGCGGCAAGGTGATCGCGGTTTCGTGCTGGGACCAGGAAGATCAGTGCTCCTACACCTATCGCAACACGAACGGCATTAAGTTGGAAGAACTCCTCTCGGTCACCGATCGCTTCGGCGGGATCAACCGCGCCAAAGCGGCTGCGCTTGGTTATGAAGTCCTTCCCGGAAATGCCTGGATTGAGCAGGACGTTGAAATCCTGATTCCCGCCGCCATCGAAAACCAGATCACCGGCGAAAACGTGGGCCTCATCAGCAAAGCGGTGAAGATCATCGTAGAAGGCGCGAACGGACCAACAACGCCGGAAGCCGATGAGAAGATCCGTGAGCGCAACATCTGGCTTATCCCCGACTTTCTCGCCAACGCCGGCGGTGTTACCTGCAGCTATTTCGAACAGGTGCAGAGCAACATGAATTATTTCTGGGAAAAGGACGAGGTCCTCAGCAAGCTGGACGTGAAGATGACCGCCGCTTATTACGCGGTCTCTGAATTGGCCAAGCGCGAAAAGATGTACATGCGCGACGCCGCCTACGCCATCGCGATCAGCCGTGTAGCCAAGGCATGTCACGACCGCGGATGGGTGTAGACGCAAACCAGCACTGATTCATTCCAGCGGGCAGGAGCTATCGATGAGTTGCGCCAAGACAATCGCAGCAGACCTGCCCGCTTTTGATCGCAGATTCTGGGACGGCACCTTTCGCTTTACTCGCATCGGTTCAGGCGCGCTCGGAGGCAAAGCCTCTGGGCTCGCCTTTATCAAGGACTTCCTTGCAGAGCGCTTCGACGCAGAAGCATTTCCCAATGTCGAAGTAAACGTCCCGGTGATGGCGGTCATCGCGACGGATTGTTTCGACGAGTTCCTGGAACTCAATCACCTTCGCGAACGGATTACGCCCGAAACATCCGACACACAAATCGGCATGGTGTTTCAGCAGGCGAACCTCCCAGTCGAATTGCTTGGCGACTTGCGTGCCCTGATACAACAAGTCACGACGCCATTGGCGATCCGTTCTTCAAGCCTTCTAGAAGACGCTCTTGGTCGTCCCTTTGCAGGTGTGTACGCCACCAAGATGATCCCCAACAACCAGCCTGAGGCCGACGTCCGCTTCCGCCGACTGGTCGAGGCCATCAAGTTCGTCTATGCCTCCACATTCTTCCGCGAGGCGCGCGACTACCTGTGCACGACAGGCAGTTCTCCTGACTCAGAAAAGATGGCAGTGATCATCCAGGAAGTGGTTGGGCAGCGGCATAAGGACCGCTTCTATCCTCAACTTTCCGGCGTGGCGCGGTCTTTGAATTTCTATCCCACCGGAGAAGCACGTCCTGAAGATGGAGTTGTCACTCTGGCGTTAGGGCTGGGGAAGACCATTGTGGATGGAGGCGTAGCCTGGACCTATTCTCCCAGTCATCCGAAAGCGCCGCCACCCTTCGGCTCAGTCGATGAACTCCTTGGCGGGACGCAAACCGATTTCTGGGCAGTCAATATGGGCAAACCGCCCGCCTACGATCCGGTGAACGAAGTCGAGTACATGGTGCAGGCTGATCTCGCGGCTGCCGAGAACGATGAAACTCTCGAATTGCTCGCTTCCACGTACGATCCTGAGCGCGATCGAGTGATTGCCAGCCTCGGAGTTCGCGGGCCCCGACTTTTAAACTTTGCGCCTCTGCTCGTGCGGGAAGAGCTTCCCCTGAACGCGGTGATCGAAAACCTGCTGAGAGTGGCTGAGGAGGCTGCCGCCGCAAGGGTGGAAATGGAATTTGCCATCACGTTCGATCGGAACCATGATCAATCGTTACGCATGCGGGTTGGCTTCCTGCAAGTGCGACCTATGGTTGTCTCAGACGAGCAGGTAGAGGTCACGATCGAAGATCTCATGCGTCCGGATGCTCTTGTCGCTTCGAATAAAACCATCGGCAATGGTATCGCCGAGGTCGAGGACGTGGTCTTCGTGCGACCGGAACGTTTCTCGGTTACCGACACCCAGGTAATCGCAAGAGAACTTGAACGAATCAACAACACTCTCCGAGAGGAAGGCCGTCCGTACCTTTTGATCGGCTTTGGGCGCTGGGGCAGTTCGCACCCTTCCCTCGGCATTCCGGTTGACTGGAGCCAGATTTCGGGCGCCAAGGCGATTGTGGAAGCAACTTTGCCGCAGATCAACGTCGAACTCAGTCAGGGCTCGCATTTCTTCCATAATCTGTCGAGTTTCCGGACGAGCTACTTCATGGTCCGGCACGGCGGACAATTTGGGATCAATTGGCAGTGGCTCAACGAACAGCCGCTCCTAGCGGAAACCGACTTCGTGCGTCATGTGCGAACAGCAAAGCCGTTGATGATCAAGGTAGATGGACGTACGATGCGGGGAATTGTGGTGCTGTCCGATAACACTCAAGGATCGAAATGACAGTGGATGAAATCCGGCGGGGAAAGCTGCTGCACGCACTCCAGGAGCGCGCGAAGGAACTGAATTGTCTTTATCGCGTCGGTGAACTGCTGGGTTTGAACGACGCGCCGATTGAGGAGATTCTCCGCGGCATTATCGGGGTGATACCGTCCGGATGGCAGTATCCGGAGCTTTGCCAAGCGAGGATCACTCTCGACGATACGATTATCGAGTCCACGAATTTTCATGCAACGCCATGGGTGCAGAAGGCCAACATTGTCGTACAGGAAGAGCAAGTCGGATTTATTGAAGTCTGCTATCGCGAACAAGTACCACGCTCAGAGGAAGGACCGTTCCTAAAGGAAGAACACAAGCTCCTCGAAACCATCGCTGAGCGCATCGGCAGTACCGTAATGCAGAGGCGCTTGAAGCTTGCCTTTGAGCACTGGGGGGCTTCCGCCGAACCTGCTGCTGGAAAACACGAGTGGCGGGTGGTGGTGGAGTTCCTGCGCGACACCGATCCCGTGCTGTTGAAGCGGATCGCACGCAAACTCGTCAACCATCTGAGTTGGACGGGTGTGCCCGAAGCAAAAGAACTCCTCCAACGCAGTGGCCCCAAGGCCGCGGTCGCGGGCGACGAGAATCGTCCATTACGCAATCTGAGTCATGCTGACCTGACAAAGGAAGCATTTCAGATCGCTGAGAAACATCTGGCCGACAGCGACATCCTGAACTTCGTTACTCGCTGGATCAAGGAAGACAAGGCTGGCTATCTCGTCCGAGCGCTGGAAGATCAGGACACAGCGCTGGGCGACATCATTGAAGCCGTCGAACGTTATCGCCACGGCGTGGTCGGCGAGGAAGAGCTTTCCATCTCCGCTCGGAAAGGTATTCGCGTTTCGCTGATCCGGCGCTTCTTCTCCGAAAACCTCGACTTCATCAACGTTGCCAAAGAATTCATCGAGGTCAAAGACTTCTACGAACTGCTCGACAAAATCATCCTTCCGCCACGCTGTCACGGCAAGCTGGGCGGCAAGAGCGCGGGCCTTTTTCTCGCGCGCAAGATCATCGAAAAATCAGCTGATACGAATCCGCGCCTTCGCGACTTAAAGGTGCCGCGCACCTGGTACATCAGCTCCGACTGGATTCTGCACTTCGTCCACTTCAACGATCTGGAAGACGTGCTCAACCGCAAGTACATGGAGGTCGACCAGATCCGGCAGGAGTATCCGCACCTGGTCTCGGTCTTCAAGAGCTGCTCGTTCCCACCGGAGTTGGCGAAAGGGCTATCTCTGGTATTAGAGGACTTCGGCGATCGCCCCCTGATTGTTCGTAGTTCGAGCTTGCTCGAAGATCGCTTTGGATCAGCGTTCTCAGGCAAGTACAAGAGCCTGTTTCTCGGCAACCAGGGAACCAAAGAAGAGCGACTCTCGGCCCTGATGGACGCCGTCGCCGAAGTCTATGCCTCGATCTTCGGGCCCGACCCGACTGAATATCGCGCCGAGCGCGGACTCATCGATGTTCACGAAGAAATGGGCATCATGGTTGAAGAAGTCGTCGGGCGCAGAGTTGGTAAGTACTTTATGCCCGCCTGCTCCGGCGTTGCGTTCAGCAACAACGAGCTACGCTGGTCAGCACGCATTAAGCGCAGTGACGGACTCATCCGGCTCGTTCCCGGGCTTGGCACTCGCGCCGTGGATCGCGTAGCCGATGACTACCCTGTTTTGATCGCTCCTGGCCAGCCGACGCTCCGGGCGAATGTGACTGTCGACGAAGTTCTAAAGTATTCACCTAAGAAAATTGACGTCATTAACTTGGAATCGAACGCTTTCGAAACCGTGGATGCCATCGATTTACTGAGGCAGTGTCAGTCGGAATATCCCGAGTTGCGGCGCATGATCTCTTTCGTCGATCAAGATCGCATCGAGCAGCCCGTCGGCATTCTGCCTGATTTGAATACGCGAACTCCCGTATTTACCTTCGAAGGGCTCATCCGTCATACACCCTTTGTCGACTCCCTCCGTGACTTACTCACCCTCTTACAGGGAAAGTTGGGCTGTCCTGTAGACATTGAATTCGCTTACGACGGTCGCGACCTGTATCTGCTGCAGTGCCGGCCACAATCGTATGCCTCAGACTCCGCCCCGTCTCCGATTCCGCAGAACCTGCCGAGTGAAGATATTGTCTTTTCGGCGAATCGTTACATCTCGAATGGCAAGGTTCCCGAGATCACGCACATCGTTTACGTCGACCTGGAGCAATACAGTCAACTAAGTGACGAGTCCACTATGCGCGACGTCGGACGAGCGGTGAGCCGCCTCAACAAACTTTTACCGAAACGCCAGTTCATCCTTATCGGCCCCGGACGATGGGGCAGCCGCGGGGACATACGCCTCGGTGTGCCCGTCACGTATTCGGACATCAACAACACGGCGATGCTGGTGGAAGTCGCACGACAAAAGGGCAACTATCTTCCCGACCTCTCCTTCGGCACACACTTCTTCCAAGACCTGGTTGAAGCCGCGATCCGTTACCTGCCCCTCTACCCCGACGATTCCGGAACGAAGTTCAATGAAAAATTCCTCGGTCGTTCGCGCAATGTGCTTGAGCAGATGCTACCGGACATGGCGCATCTGTCCGACACAATCCGTGTGATAGATGTTCCCGAGCAGACCCATGGCCTCATTCTGCGTGTACTGATGAATGCGGACCTGGAGCAGGCGGTGGCATATCTTGCGCCTCCACAACATGCAAGGAAGAGCGACAACGGGTTCGAACTCGCCGATCGTTCCGGTGACGATCACTGGCGCTGGCGCTTCCGCATGGCGCAGCGCATCGCAAAACAACTTGGCTCCAAGGCCTTTGCAGTAAAGGCCGTGTATCTGATCGGCAGCACGAAGAATGCTACCGCCGGTCCCGCCAGCGATATTGACCTTCTCGTGTACTTCGACGGAACTGATCAGCAGCGGGCAGACTTGATGCTTTGGCTGGAAGGCTGGAGTCGGTGTTTGAGCGAACTGAACTTCCTGCGCACCGGCTATCGCTCAGAGGGCTTGCTCGACGTGCATGTGATTACCGATTCCGACATAGCTGCGCGCACCAGTTACGCCGTAAAAATTGACGCCATCACTGATCCTGCGCGTAAGCTTCCAATGCTCGACAACTGATCTCCATTAGAGCAGTTCGCGAGTCGCATCCGCAGGTCGTTCGGGATCAAACCGCACCATTGCCAGTTCAGGCCCATCGTGTGCTGCCGTCACGCACACTGTGCGTCCAATCCTCGTCTTCCACTCCCCGGACAGCCGCGCCGATTCATGGATGTGACCGTGCAGGCTCATCAGGGGCTGCCGCCTCTCGATAAAACGTCGCACGGCAATGCTTCCAACATGCGGATCGAGAGGCACATGATCGTACGACTGGCCGTCCAGTTGTGCGAGGTCGAGCGGCGTGTCGTACGGAGGTGTGTGGAACAGAAAGATGGCGTGAGCAAGACACGCGTCGCAAACAAGAGACTCGAGGTCCTTGTCGATCGTTCCCCACTTTATTTCATGTTCAGGAACTTCGACACTTCTAAAGCCTTCCTCAGGGGATATCGAGCCCGGAGGAACGTAACGAGACACGTCATATCGCTCCCAGTCCTTCAACTGGAATGGCGTGGGAGGAACACACGCGTAGCCATAAAAATCGAACGCTGCCACCGGAAGTCGCTTTCCATGTATGTAATCCAGTAAATCTGCCGACGATTCAGCCAATACATTTCCCTCTTCAGTACGAGGATCATCGTTGCCGAGGATGAGTAAAATCTTCGGATAGTCATTCCCCATGTGTTTGCGTAATTGGCGCAACTTGACGCATAAATAGTCGCGAATGAAATTTGGGAGGTTCGCACTGTGGAAGGCATGCGGAAGAATATCGCCCCCAAGCAACACTACTTCAGGCCGCTCTCTCATGATCGCGGCACAAAGCCGTTCATATCGTGCGGCGCGCCCATGTA
>DASTGW010000545.1:0-6352 GCA_035718705.1 Terriglobales bacterium
GTCGCCGCCGATGAGTTACCAGAAGGAAGCGCCGCCGCTCTCCGTTGGCGGAAAATTTGAGCTATTCGTAGCAGACACCGCGAATCCCTTCCAGATCCTCGAAGCAGCCGCCAAGGCCGGAATCTCCCAGGCGATGGACAACTTCCCTGCCTACGGCCAGGGGGCGGAAGGTTACGGCAAGCGCTTCGGTGCAGCCTATGCTGATGCCGCCTCCACCGAATTCTTCGGCACGTTCCTCTTCCCTTCCATCTTCCGCACGGACCCTCGCTATTTCCGGAAGCAGGAGGGCTCCTTCGGATCGCGCACTACCTACGCGATCTCCCGGATCTTCGTCACTCAGACGGATTCCAAGCGTTCCGTTCCGAACGTCTCGCTTTGGGCCGCGGCGGTCGCCTCCGGCGGAGTCGCCAACGCCTACTATCCGGAGAATGAACGCAGTGTCGACCAGACATTCAGTCGCGCAGGCATTGCCATCGGCACCCAGGCAGGCTTCAATGTGTTCCGCGAGTTCTGGCCGGACATTCGGCGAAAAGTATTTAAAAGATAACCGCAGTTAGTTGCCACCACCGGCAGCTTTGGTGCTCACTTCCGTCTCGGGTTGCGCCACCACACCGTTGAAGTCGGTGACGGCCAACATGCGTCCGGAGAACGAAGTTACATTGCGAATCGGGTAGTGGGCTTTGGCCGCTACCGTCCAAGTCTTGCCGTCATCGCGGCTCTCGATAACCTGATTTCTATTCCCCGCCACGCCGACCAAACGTTCACCCTTGCGATCGTAAGTGACGAACCAGATGTTCGCCAGCGGGTCGCCCCCCAGTTCGTGCTGCCAGGTCTGACCTTCATCTTGCGAACGATACGTTCCCAGATGAGTCACCATCCAAAGTTCATCTTTCGGTCCAACTGCCACGCTGGTGATACGGCTGACGTAGGTCGGAAGCTTCAGGATGGTCCACGTATTTCCGTCGTCTTTCGAAAGCATCGGGAACCGCGGGGTCGTCGCGAATACCAGATCTCCGTGGTGATCCACGCTGATGAAATCGGTGTTCCCAACCACCGGACCACCAGTCCAGCTCTTCCCTGAATCGAGACTGCGGAATAGCCCTTGGGATGTTGCCGCGTACCAGCGGTGGTCGTCAGCTTTCAATTGCGCTACACGCCCGGTCAGCACGCCTTTGATCCATTCACGTTTCACCCGAGTCTTCGGCGCGCCCTTCTTCGCTCCCTTGATGGGAATCGTGGTGACCTTCTCTCGCAACGTTAGGTTAATCGGGCGCCATTCCTTATCTTTCCCATCGAGCAGGAATATTCCGTTGTTCGTTCCAGCCAACAGCGCGCCCGAACTCGTTTGCTCGATCGTGAATACATCCCGAGTACCCAAGCCGTTGTTCAGAGAACTCCACGACGAACCATCATCGTCGGACAGATACACTCCGCCGAACTCGCGATTGTTGATAAGCGAAGCGTAGATGCGTCGTGACGACTCCTTATCCGCCACCACAGCGGTCACCTGGCGATGCGAGAATCCGCGATTAGCAGAGGCAAACGTTCTCCCACCATCCCGGCTGAGCAGCACACCGGTTCGATCGGTCGCCAGCAAAACTGTCTCAGGATGGCGCGCATCGACGAGCACATCATTTACAACATAGTTTGCCGGACTGACGCGGGTCCACGTCGCGCCCGAATCGATTGTTTTCCAAAGTCCCTCAGTCGTCCCTGCGTAAACGATCGCGCTATTGGTCGGATCCTGTTGTAGTACGCGGGTGCGCCGCGCCGAGAAAGGAATTCCCTGTACCTTCTTGAAGAGTTGTCCGCCGGTTTCGCTCTTATAGATGCCCGAGCAAGCACTGGCAAACACAACCGACGGATTGTTCTGATCGACAATAATCGAGAATACGTCAGAGTCGTCGATTACTCCCTGCTTGATGTTCGACCACGTGCGGCCGCCATCTTCGGTCTTCCATGGCAAATGCCATGTCCCCGCATAGATCACGTCCGCCTTCTTCGGATCAAAGGCCAGCGACTCAACATTCTTTAATTCCGCGTTGCTCTCCGGGGAGATGCGAGTCCAGGTCTGGCCGGCGTCCAGCGAGCGATAAACACCGTCCAGTGCACCGACGGCCAGGATCTTCGAATCAGCTGGAGCCATGGCCAACGCACGAACGGATTTGCCGTGGATACCGGCAAGTGCCTGCCAGGATTTGCCTCCGTCCGTGGACTTGAATACGTCTCCACCATTGTTCTCGACGCTCCATGCACCGGCATACATCGTCTGCGGATTTGTCGGATCGATTACCACATGATCGAGAACGTAGTCATAACCCGAACCCAGATGCGCATAGCGTGTCCATGTCGTCCCGCCATCGGTGGATAGGAAAAGCTCGCCTGCGCTCGTTCCGAGAAAAATCCGCTGCGGGTTCGAAGGATCGGCCGCCAGACTGCGAGCGTCACCGCCGTCAGGGCCCAGTGAAACCCATTCCGCAGCAAAAAGTGTGGAGGAAAGAAGGAGAACAAGAAACAGCAAACGTACTCGGGAAAACGACGTCAACAACCACCTCTGAATGGAGACTCTCGTTCTATTTTTGATGCTGATATCTCCAGCATCGACTGCCGCTTCGCTGGTGCTCTGTCCCAGCATATCGCAAAAAGAAAAGCCGGTCGGCAAAAGCCGACCGGCGTCGTTGAGAGTCGGTTTACTGAGCGGGTGCAGCCTTCTTCTTCGCAGGAGCCTTGCGGGCCGGCTTCTTGGCTGGGGCCTTCACCGCATTCTCATCGATCGTCTGAGTGCCTTCCGCGTTGAAGTTGGCACCGGCAGGAACCAGCCAGTACTCGGCAGTCATACCCGTCGGCCCACCCGTACGAACTTCGATACGAGTCGGGTCGATCTGCTGCTTCGCTTCGCCGCCCGATAGATAAGCCTTCGAGTTCACGGCACGTTCTGCCGCGTACTTGTCAGCCATCTTCTTGTCGGCTGGATCGCTGTGTCCCACGATTACGAGTTTCGAGTCAGCCTCGCGCTGCAGACGCAGGGCAACTTCGTCCAGCACGGCCTTGCAAGCGTTGTCGACGCGCGACGGACGCCGCTTATCCGGGAACTGGCATTCGTTGATCTTGCTCGACTGCGGCGGTGGCGGCGGAACTTCCACGTTCACCGAGGTGCTGGTGTTGGCAGAGAGACCGCGGTCGTCAGTCACCGTTGAGTTGATTGTGATCGGACCGGCATTCGCACCAGCCGTGTCGAGCACGCCATTCGCGCCGTTCGGCGTGAAGCGCCCGCCACTCGCGGTGTGGTTGTAAGTTAAGGTGCGATTGTCCGGGTTGCCGGCGGTGCACGTGATATTCGACGTATCACCCGCGCGAACCGTGGTCGGATTCGCCGTGCAAGAGATAGTCGGCGGATGCTTCGGCGGCTCGTTGACCGTGAAGTTAGAAGTACAGGTCAACGGCCCCTGGTCCTTGCGCGGCTTCGGATCGTTCGCCTTCGCCGTCACCGTATAGTTGCCGGGCTGCAGACCAGTCGTGTCGATCTGTGCCCCAGTTCCATTCGCCGTCACCTTGCCACCGGTGCTGGTCCAGTCGTAGGTGAGAGTTTTCTTCGGCGGAATGTTGGTGACATTTGCGCTGACCGAGACAGGCTCTCCCGCCATCACCGCTGCAGGCTGGGCGGCGGCGCAGGTCATCTGCATCGGCGGAAGCGGCGGAGCGCCTCCGAAGTTAAACACCAGTCCCGTCCGTAGTTCCGCACCAGAAGGATTGTTGCTGCGGGTCTTGGTATATGGATAGAAATTGTGGTGGGCCCAAACGTAGTCAGCTTCGAACATGCGGAAACTGACCCGACGAGTCAGAGGAATATCAAACCCGCCTCCCAGTTTGGTCCCAATACCCTTGTCGTTATAAAAGCCAGGACCACGGTCGATAGTCAAAAGATGCAGACCCGTCATCGCATGGAAGAAAGGCGAGAAGTGCTCCTGTCTCCAGATGAAGCGAGGACCAACCATCACGGTGCCCGCCTGATTGCCATTACCGCCAAGGTGACCCGCACCGTCTAAAGTGAAGCCTACGTACTTGTTGAAGTTATACGTAATGCCGATGCCGAAGCCCTTTGGGTTGTCGCTCAAACGGAAGCCGTTGACGCGAAGACCTGGGTCATACCAAGAGTAGCCGGCAAACACATCGACCTTGGGGACAACAGGCTCTTGCGCTAACACCGCGGAGGAGGCCAAACCCAAAATGAAGATGGCCAGCGCAATTAGCACACGGCCACAGGCACGTTTACGAAGTGACATGTAGATCCTCCGGAAATTCTGTAACGACTAATTACTACAGATGAGAAAGGTAGAGCCGGCACGACTGGCCAGACAGCCATGCCGGAGAATTGTAACGCAGTGATTAAGGTTTATAGAAGTTTCGTCTAAGAGATTTACGCTAGCTATTGCGCCATGACGCGAAGCACCAGCGTACTACCGCTGTCCAACTTCACATTCTTGCTGTTCGAGGTAAAAACCGAACCATTCGTCTGACTGGCGGCAGCGGCACTAAGAGTTACTCCCGGGATTCCCTTCGATCCTTGAGTTGCCGCCACCATATTGCCGTTTGCGTTGATGCCCGGGGTCGAGTTTGTTATTCCGCCCGCAGTGTTTCCCGCATCTCGACCTACTCTATCCACAGTCTGCCCAGTGGAGTTGATAGCACCTCCTGCCGTACTTCCAACGCCTCCTAAAGGCCCACTTGGGGAAGGGGCGCTCCTATCCATCGACGTGCCGGAACCCCCTGCTTCCATGCCTGAATCTGGCATGGGTGCACTCATGACCGGAGCCGCGGCAGCAACAATGGCGGCGTGAAACGGCACGCTCTGTCCACTTTTGAGAATGGCATTGTCAAACGCGATTGCGAGCGTTGAATCTCCGCTTTCTTTTGCTCGTGCCTTCGCATCGGTCACGTGGCCTAATAGTTTTGTGCCTTTCGGCAAGGCCGTGCCACTCACCGTAACTTCCTGCACGGTCTTGGCTTCCACCTTGTCCCCTTGTTTGGCTTTTTTCGCATCGACGGATTTTGTCAAAACTGCCTCTACCGTGGCTTGGGAAGTCGCGGAAGCAGTCTGACCAGCCGCATTCGCCGAGGCTGCCGTGTTCGCCGAACCTGCCGTTTGCGCTATGCAAGCGGTGCTCAGGGTCACCAGGAAAGCGAGGGATTTAAGCTCTCGAATCATCGTTTTCTCCTTGCCGGCCAAGCCTTTCCGCCCTGCCGCTCGGGATGTGATGCGGCGTTACTCGAATCAGTGATCCAACATTCTTTGATTGAAAAAGGGTAGTTTTGGGCAGGGTTGGGGATGGAAAAGTTACACTATAGACAAAATTTGCATCCAAGCTGAGGGTACTCACGATTGTGCGCCACACTCGTCCGGCAGAAGCGGTACCTGCCAACCCAGCGTACAGAGCATGTTTATGACACCAGAAAAAGTCCTGATCGTAGAGGACGAAGATAACGAGCGTTCCGGCATGTCCGACCTGATATCCGCCTGGGGCTACCGGACGGAAACAGCAGTCGATGGGCAAGACGCTCTTGAAAAGGTTGGCCTATTCACCCCCGGCATCGTTGTTACCGATCTTAAGATGCCCCGTATGGACGGCATGGAACTGTTACAGCGCTTGGCGCAGCAGTCCCAGCCGGTTGCAGTGATCGTCCTCACGGCCCAAGGCAGTGTCGATACCGCCGTTCAGGCGATGAAAATCGGCGCCTATGACTTCATTGAAAAACCAGTCAACCCTACCCGATTGCGGACAATTCTCCAGAACGCCAGCCGTCAGCGCGGGGTGGAAGTCGAGCTGGAAGCGACCAAGCGCAAGCTGCGCGACAGCGGCATCTTCGGCTCGCTGGTCGGCTCCTCGCGCAAAATGCAGGAGATCTTCCGGCTGGTCGAGATGGTCGCACCTAGTACAGCGTCTGTCCTGATCACCGGCGAGAGCGGTACCGGCAAGGAACTTGTGGCGCGCACCATCCACCAGCAGAGCCCGCGCAAAGATAAACCCTTCGTGGCCATCAACTGTGCCGCAATTCCCGAAACCTTGATCGAAAGCGAAATTTTCGGCCACGAAAAAGGAGCTTTCACCGGCGCACTCGAGCGTCGCGTTGGATGTTTCGAGCTCGCCGAGGGCGGCACTATCCTGCTCGACGAGATCGGCGAAATGCCGATCGGCACCCAGGCAAAACTTCTGCGCGTTCTCGAAGACCGCAAGCTCCGCCGGCTCGGCAGCAAAGTGGAAACGCCCGTCGATGTGCGCGTTCTCGCCGCCACCAACAAAGTCCCGGAAGAAGCCGTGGCCAAAGGTGAATTGCGCGGCGATCTCTACTATCG
>DASTGW010000546.1:0-4696 GCA_035718705.1 Terriglobales bacterium
GCCACGAGACCGCTGAAAGCTACAACGACCCGTTCGTAGCCAGCGACGGTGCTCACAACATCACGCCATGGTGGGCCGGCCCCAACGGCTAACATCTGCCAGAACAACTCGAAGATGGCGACGTCATCGAAGGCATGCCGAACGCCACTTACCCGATGACGAGGAACGGCTACACCTACCATTCACAGAAGGAAGCTCCGCTGCAATGGTTCCAACAGCAGCACCTCTCCCACGCGATCAGTGCAGCTTAGCTATCCCGCCACACTGTGCTCGGTTCCCCCATCACAGGCCTGAAGCCCGGCTACGTAGCTCCGCATCAATGCCCCTCAAGATCGCGGCCTGTCCGCGGTCTTTCTTTTTCCGGTAATATCTTCTTTCGATCTCATTCTTCGAAAGCGATCAAAAATGCCTATTCCGCCCAATCAGCCGAACATCAAACTTGTGAATGACAACGCCTATCGCGAGAGTTACGCCAATAGCGTGCAAGTCCGCGTCAATGTGTGGGATTTCTTCCTCGTCTTCGGAACCATGCAGCAGCAGGTGGAGAACGAAGTCGAAATCCATAATTTCCAGGGCGTCTATCTCAGCCCGCAGCAGGCCAAGGCGCTCATGAGCATCCTGCAGCAGAACGTTACCAACTACGAGCAGACCTTCGGCGAGATCAAACTCGATCCGCGCATGGCCAACGCCGGACCGATCAATTAACCCATGCAACGTTCGGCGAAGATCCTGCGCTTCCCTGTGCCTCAGGCTAGCGCAGCCAGCCGGCTCTGGTGGGAACGCCTTCCCGTCATCGCCGCACTGATCTTCGCTGGCGTTCTGCTTCTCCACCTTCCACTGCTCACCCTTCCCTACTTCTGGGACGAAGCCGGCTACTACATTCCTGCCGCACGCGACATCCTGCTTCACCTCCAGTTCATTCCGACTTCTACTCTGTCGAATGCTCACCCTCCGCTCGCGCTGGCGTGGATCGCGCTCTTTTGGAAACTCTTCGGTTATCACATCGTGGTCGCGCGAATCGCGACTCTGCTGATCGCCACGTTTACTCTTGCCGGCGTTTTTCGCCTGGCACGTGAACTCTCTAATTCCAGCGTGGCTCTCGCCTCCGTGATCTGTACTGCGCTTTTTCCTGTTTTCTTCGCGCAAAGCTCGCTGGCACATCTCGATATGGCAGCCGCAGGATTCACGTTGTGGGGACTCGCCGCCTACGTGCGCGATCGCTACCCTCACGTAACACTCTGGTTTGCGCTGGCAGGCTTGGCGAAGGAGACCGCCATCCTTGCTCCGCTCGCGCTCGTCGCCTGGGAACTGCTCGGCATCGCTCTTCGCGACACCAGGTGGAAGAAGTATTTCCTGTTCCGCTCAACATCCCTGCGGCTGCTGTGGATCTTTGTTTCCGTCATTCCCATCGCGCTCTGGCTTGCCTACCATCAGCGCCACACCGGATACATGTTCGGTAATCCGGGCTACATTCAATACAACCTCACGGCGACGCTGCATCCCATTCGTTTCCTGGCCGCGCTCGCGCAGCGACTGTGGCAGCTGTTCGGCTACATGAACATGTTCGTGCTGACTATTGCCGCGATGTTGGCGATGACTCGGTTGCCAATGCTCGCCGATGAACCTTCCCGCAACGGCAACAAAGATCAACAGGAACGGCCGCGCATTGCGATTCCCGCGCAGTTCATCTTCGCCATCATCACACTTGCCTATGTGATCGCACTAGCGCTGGTGGGAGGCGCAGTCCTCGCACGCTATCTGCTTCCCGTCTACCCGCTGGTGATCATCGTCTTTGTATCGACTCTGTGGCGGCGGCTGCCCTGGTGGCCGCTTTTCCTCGGTGTTGTCTGTCTTGCATTTCTGGTCGGACTCGTCATCAACCCGCCGTACCATTTCGCGCCTGAAGACAATCTCAATTACGCCGATTTCGTGAAGCTGCATGAGCAGGCCGCGAAGTATCTCGAGGCGCATCCGCCTGGCAGTCGGGTGCTCACCGCGTGGCCTGCTTCAGATGAGATCACCAGGCCCTACGTGGGATACGTGCAGAAGTCCATTCCGGTAGTTCGCATCGAAGACTTCTCGCTTCCGCAGATCATGGTCGCGCGCGAGGCCGCCGACACCTACGACATGGCGTTCGTATTCTCGACCAAATATGAACCCAGCAGCGGGTTCCTTATCCGCCTGCCTTTTTGGGAAGCATTACAGAAGCGCTACTTTGACTATCATGTTGACGTTTCTCCGCAGATCGCCGCCGAGATGCTGCAGGGCCACATCGTTTTTCACGCTGAACGAAATGGCCAATGGGTTGCCATCCTTCAAATGGACCGCGCCCTCAATGCGCAGCTGCACTGACCTGCCTGCATCCGTTTTGCACAGATCATCATCCAAATATTCAGTGGTAGGGCCCTATGATCTGGTTAACGGTATTCGGCTTTCTGTACCTGGTTTCCTTCGGCTTCCTCATGACGTTCCTCATTGGCGCAGCTCGGGCCAATGAAACCGCCGACGCCATCACCGAAGAATTCATCTACCGCCTTCGCCACGGGGAGTTCGCCGAAGTAAGGCTGGTGGCCTAAATTTCTAAGAGGTTTAGGTTCCAGGTCGTGTTGAGGAGGACGTAAGTCCGACGAAACATCTCTGCAATTGCCGGCAACGCGGCGAGAAGCCAATGCGGTGACCCGGCGACCCGTTTACTAATGGCCGATTATTCCTGAGCCAGTCTCTTCGCCTCGCGAAAAATCTCCGTGAACATCTTCTCCGTCAGCTTCCCTGTCGCCGTGTTCTGATTCGACGGATGGTACGACGCAAGCAGCACCTTCCCGTCCGGCATCGTGTACCTCGCTCCATGACCGAACACGTACTCTGACTTCGACTTCAATTCCCCACGCCGCTTCAGGTAATTGAGGTAGGCATCGAAGCCAATTTTCCCCAGCGCAACTACCACTCTCACGTTCCTAAGCGCCTCAATCTCGCGATCAAGAAACGGCGCGCAGTTCGCGATCTCCTCGGGAAGTGGCTTGTTGTCCGGAGGCGCGCAACGGATCGTCGCCGTAATATAAAGGTTCTTCAACTCCAGCCCGTCATCGCGACGCGTTGCTGTTGGCTGCGAAGCGAATCCCGTCTTATAGAGGATCGGGTACATGAAATTCCCCGACTGATCGCCCGTAAACGGACGCCCCGTCCGATTCGATCCATGTGCGCCCGGCGCCAGTCCCAGCACCATAACCCGAGCGTTAGGATCGCCGAAGCCCGGCACCGGCTTGGCCCAGTACTCCCAATCCATGTACGCGCGCCGCTTCTCTCGCCCAATCCGCGCGCGATACTCCACCAGCCGCTCGCACCGTCCGCAGGCGACCACTTCTTCATTCAACACCGATAAAACAGATTTCCCCATTTCTCATGTAGCGCGAGCGATCCCGCTCGCGAAAGACTTCGTTAAGGCACGACGTGAGCCCACGGCTTTAGCCGTGGTACCACCTTTCGCGTAATCTCTTTCGTCAGAACACGACTTCAGTCGTGCTGATTTCGGACTTCATTTCGCCCGCGCCTCGGCTTCTTCCAGCGCCTTCTTGTAGTCCGCATCTCCGGGCTTTAGTTTCACCGCTTCTCGTAAAGGTGGAAGCGCCTGTTGAGTCTCTCCCTTAGCCAGCAACAAGCTACCGTAAGTGAACTGCGCTCGTGCCGACTTCGGATTCGCTTTCAACGATTCCTTCACGAAAAAGATTCCTTCGTCTGTCTTTCCCATGCCCGCTAGCGCGATCCCGAGACCCAGTTGGATATAGTCATTCGGAGCCAGTTTCAACGCCGCTCGCAGCGGAGGCTCTGCCTCTTTCCACCGATTCAGTGCCACGTACGAGGCGCCAATCTGCTGCTC
Organism: Terriglobales bacterium; assembly: GCA_035718705.1. Classification (GTDB taxonomy): domain Bacteria; phylum Acidobacteriota; class Terriglobia; order Terriglobales; family Acidobacteriaceae; genus DATMXP01. The sequence continues at coordinate 3,875 of DASTGW010000546.1, forward strand.
GATGTACGCGTCGTTCGAGTCGATCTTCGCTGCCTTCTCGTACTCTTGCACCGCCGATTCGAATTGTCCGCGCTTGAAATACACATCGCCCATCGCCACATGCGAGTAGGCGAAACCTGGCGCCCTTTCAATCGCCCGCTTAGCCATTGCTTCCGCTTTCGCCAGGTTTCCCCGCTCCGCTTCGTAGAGCGACGCCACGGCCAGAGTTTGGTCCCCATGCAACTGCTCAACGCCGGCATATCCGAAAGCCACCACCAGCAACGACGCTGCCAGCACCTTCCACTTCGCTTGGTCGAGGTTCACGTGGCGCTCCGCCATGAACGTCCACAACGCGCCCAGCAGCAGTCCGGTCAGCAATCCTCCCACGTGCGCCGAATTGTCGATCACCGGAATCGCCGTCCCGATCACCAGGTTGATCAGAATGAACGAACCCAGGCTGCGCAACATCGACTTCATCACCGGCGCCGGCAGTTGCAGGCGCTTGCGATAGAAGGGGAAGACCAGCGCCCCAGCGACGCCGAAGATGGCACCCGAAGCGCCCACGCTCACCGTTAGTGGATGGATCAGCAAACTCGCCACGCTGGACGCGAGACCAGTCGTGAGATAGATGCTCGACAAACGGTCGCGCCCGTAGACGCGTTCGGCGATGCGCCCAAAGTCCCAGAAGCAGTACATGTTGGCGCCGACATGGATAAGCCCGCCGTGCAGCCACATGGAAGTGAAAATGCGCCACCACTGGCCGTTCAGCGTAAGTGGGCCGAAGTCTGCTCCCCAGCGGATGAGCGCATCGTTGTTGAACTCCATGGGACTGCCGAGCCCGGT
>DASTGW010000547.1:0-4192 GCA_035718705.1 Terriglobales bacterium
CCGACCAGCTTGCAGACGTTCCAGAAACTACCGAAACGCTGCACATACACGCGGTTCGACGGTAGATCGGGCGAGTCGTCGATCGCCCGCAAGCTCAACCTGCCGTGCTTAGCCCATAAGTGTCGAACACCATCGAGCAGCTGTTCGTTCGTCATGTAGTGTGTGCGCTGGCCCAAAATGGATTGAGCTTGCTCGAAAACCTCAGGGCTGACAATCGGCTGATGCCTCCCCTTCGCCATCAGCCATCGTTCTTTGGGAACCGACGTACTTCGTTTATGTAGCTTCTGGTCACGTTGGCCGTAAACGACGTAGCCCTTGTACTTCGGGTGAGTGAGTATTCGCGTTACAGCCTCTTGATACCACAGCGTTCCGTTGAGGTAAGGGATATGACGACGATTCAATTCTCTTGCAATGTAAGTTGGAGTCCGACGCTCATCGACGACTAAGCGATAAATCTCACGCACGCACTTCAGTTCTTGCGCTGGGCCGTGAGTCAGGATCACTCGATCGGTGGCAAGAGACTTTCGTTGTCCGGGTGCAAGGATTTGTTTCGGCGTTCCGTCTGCACTGATAAGTAGTCGGCGAAAGCCATAGCCAGCCATGCCACCTTGCTTGTATCCAAGGCTCACCAGCCGCTTCGCACCCGCAGACACCTTCTCAGATAACTCGCGGCTATATTCGCTCGCCATCGTGCGTTTCAAGGCCTTCATGATGCCATTCACCATCGAGGTATCAATACCGAAAGTCTCCGCACAATAGTGAACAGGTACTCCCATCGATTTGCACATAAACTCGTAGTGGGCTGCTTCGTCGATATCTTGAAAGCGGCCCCACCGGCTCACGTCATAGACCAATATGGCGCGGAATCGGCTCTGCCCGGACACGACGTCCTCCAGTAGCTGCTTCAATCCCGGTCGTTCTCGCAATACCAGTCCAGAGCGACCCTCATCTTGATAGGTCTGAACGACGGCGAAGCCATGTTGGACGGCGTAAAGGTTGATCGCGACCGACTGGTTAGCAAGGGAATACTGTTGATGCTCCGTTGACATCCTCAGGTATTGGGCGGCAGGGGACGGCATAGTGTTCTCCAGTGAACGCGAATTCTACCGGCTCGAACTAGAGATGGCACTCCGCCTGCAAGGGGTTTCAGAACGGGATCAGATCGGCCCAAAAATGTTCGTTTGATCGAGGCATACTGCTTTGTTACGAATTCAGCGGATGTCACACTCGGAGTATGTGTAGAAATTGCCAGAGTAGGCCCATCATCGCTGACCAGATAGCACGTACATGCGACGAGCTCAACAACGTCCTAACCGCCATCATGCTCAGAGCTGGTCTCATCGCCGATGGTAGTACAGCTCAAGAGATCGAGCAGTTGTCGATGCGTGCCAAAACTGCCGTACAAGACCTGCGTATCATTGCAGACGGCCTTCACGAACATGATCCAGGGCAACGTGTACCAATCGGGGTACGTGTTATGCCTGATCGCAAGTAAACGCTGCTCCGACGCGTTCCTGAAATCGAAGATCAACAAGACTCACCTTGTACACTAGGTGGCCGACGGCTACGTAGACGGATCTATGGTCCGATACGCAGTAGCACTGAGCTCCGTGCTGTGCCGGCGAGATTTCTTCGTTCCTGAACACGCATCATCATCATCCGCTGATCTCTTCCCAAAGAGCGGAACAGGCTAGAAGAGGACCTCCAACAGGGCGGCATAGGGTGGTTTGTCACCAACTGCGCAACAGCTTCTGAATCTGTCACCAAGTGCGCAACCGGGTTGTCACCAAGTGCGCAACAGCGGAGGGGAAAGAGCAGGCGGACTGGCCGGTTGCGGCCAGGCGCCGGTGTGGAACTGGGGTGCGAAGCGTGATGGAGGTGCGGAGCAAGGCCGCCGGCGTAGAAGAACAGAACATCCTCCCCGCAGGACATCTTCTATAGAAGACCTTGAAATGTCAGGAATAGCGCCTATCTATCCCGAGTACCAGCCCCTGGGCACGATCGGTGACAACGGGTTGGAACTTTCCACGGGTTTCAGCCAAGAATGCCTATACTAGTATCGACTCCGCAGGACTAAAGAAGCTGGTTTTGCCCCGTAAGTACCAGTGCTAATTGCAAAAACCGGTGTACCCCGGCTTTTTCGTCCTGTTTTCCGTAGAGACTAAATTCGCCGGGGTCGGGAGGGGAAAAACTCCTCCATCATCTCTCCGCCGCCGCCAGGAAACTTGCTCGCCGTCTTCCCCAGCACCGAGTACCGTGTCCGCCGCAAGCAGGCACGAGGTCTTCCCACGCCGTAGATCCAGGAAGATGGACTGCCTAGTCGGCAACTCGCTGCCATCGCCGCATTCGTTCCGCTCACGCGTGTGCGCGAGTTTCTTCGCCCCGGTAGGACGAAGAGACCTGGAGAATGGAACCAGTGTGGCCGGCCACCAGCTGCGCCCCCTGAATCTGTCATCAACTGCGCAACAGCGGAAGTGCTAGTCGACGTTGATTCCTTGCCGCGCGCGTGCGCGAGGCTCTTCGCTCATGAAAGGACGAAGAGACCTAGTCTTTCCCGTACCAGTGGGCCCAAGCAGAAGAAACGTAGCGATGGGCCGGGCGGGATCGTTGAGGCCGGCTATGAAGGACTGGATGGCGGTGGTGACCTTGTGGGCCGCCTCCGGTTGTCCCACGACCTTGTGATTCAACGCGGTCTCGAATTCAATCGCGTCTGCATTCTGAAGCGTGGGATCGAGGATCGTGCTCGCCACGGTTGCCATCGGGGTCTCCGTTACTGCTCCTGATACTTCTCAGGATTCCGGCGCATGTCCTTCAACAAGGCTTGCTGCGATCGCTTTGGTCCGGAATGGGCATGAGTACATACTTATCTTGCTTTCTTAATCAGCACCTGCTTGACTCGGGTGCTCAGATGGAGGTATTACTTACATGAGTATGGAACGCTCGACAACAGCAACCGCTTACCGCACTCGTAACCGCGTCTGGATGTCGCTGTGGCTGGCCCGTTTTATCCAGCAGACTCGTGAAACTCTGGGGATGTCTGTCCAGGTGGCAGCCTACGTTGCCGGCATCGAAGCCTCACGCTGGTGTGCACTGGAGGGTGGCTGGGTTCCGGCGGACGAAGATCCGGTTCTGCGTTCGGCGGCGGAGACCCTCGAAGTGGACTTTCTCCAGATCTCATTACTGGCGACGATCAGCCGCCACAACCAGGCCCTCCCACAATAGGGTCAAAGGGTGCGGGGCGCCTGCCTCGTCCCGCACCAACCGTGCTGCTAGCACCGGTACTCACAAACATATATGCTCATCTCCTACTGCTAACAGGAAGGAGGTGAGACATGCCAACGCAAGTGGCGGGAGCCAAGACGAAACGTATGAACCTCAATGTTCCGGTTGATCTTCACAACCAGTTCAAGATCACGACCGTCGTCCAGGGCAAGGACATGACGGAAGTCCTGATCGACTTCATCCAGCAATATGTCGACAAACACTACCCGAAGAACCTGTCGAAGAAAGGGCGCCGCTGATGAAACGCTGCGCCCTTTATCTCCGTGTCTCGACTTTAGATCAACATCCTGAAACCCAACTCCACGACCTGCGGAGCCTTGCCGCTCAGCGTGGTTACGAGATCGTTGCCGAGTACACCGATCGGATCAGCGGTGCGAAAGCGAAGCGCCCCGGACTCGATCAACTGATGAGCGATGCTCGCCGTGGCCGTTGCGACGTGGTCCTGGTGTGGGCCTTCGATCGCATCGCTCGATCGGTGAAGCACTTCCTAGAGGTGCTCGACGAACTTACCCACCTCAATGTCGAGTTCATCAGCTTCCGGGAGAACATCGACACCGGCGGCCCGCTGGGCCGCGCCATGATCGTGATCATCGGCGCCATCGCCGAGTTAGAACGCAACCTGATTATCGAACGCGTCCGTGCCGGCATGCGGCGGGCGAAACTCGAAGGCCGCCGCATCGGACGTGCACCGATCGCAGTGAACCGCATCACGATCCTCCGCGATCGTGAACGAGGCCGTTCGCTGACTGAGATCGCCAAGGATCACGGCATCTCACGAGCGTTAGTCTCGAAGATCCTCCGCGAGGAAAGAACGGCTAGCCACGAAGGGGCCGTTCCACCGCCTCCGCAAGTCCAAGAAAACAGGCCGCCGAAATCGGCGGCCTGAGCTAGCCACGAAAGATTGGGTTTA
>DASTGW010000548.1:0-2612 GCA_035718705.1 Terriglobales bacterium
TTCACCTACAACAGCGAAGAGAAAGTCATTGGCGGAATGACGTACGGCGGCTATTCGAACAACATCGTCGCGGACGAGAAGTTCGTGGTGCACGTACCGAAGAACCTGGACTTGAAAGCCGTTGCGCCGCTGTTGTGTGCGGGCATCACGACGTATTCGCCACTGCGTCACTGGAAAGTTGGTCCGGGACAGAGAGTCGGCATCGTTGGACTGGGTGGACTCGGTCACATGGGTGTGAAATTCGCGAAGGCGTTCGGCGCGGAAGTGACGTTGTTCACTACTTCGCCGAACAAAAAAGACGATGCCCTGAAGTTAGGCGCAAGCGAGATTATTGTCACCAAGGATCCGGCGGAGTTTGAGAAGCACCTGAACGAGTTCGACTTCATTCTCGACTGCGTGTCCGCGCAGCACGACATTAATCTCTATCTCAAGACGCTGAAGCGTGACGGAGTGCTGGTGCTGGTGGGTGCACCGGAGCATCCGCTGCCAGTGGAAGCGTTTCCGCTGCTCGGAAATCGGCGCAACCTTGCGGGATCGATGATTGGCGGCATACCGGAAACGCAGGAGATGCTCGACTTCTGCGGCAAGCACAATATCGTGTCGGATGTGGAGATGATTCCGATTCAGAAGATCAACGAAGCGTACGAGCGCATGCTGAAGAGCGATGTGAAGTATCGGTTCGTGATCGACATGGCATCGTTGAAATAAGTGTTTTCGTAGTTCCCTGCCCACCGCTGAGAAATGGCGGTGGGCTTTTTCTTTACACGGCAATGTCCTAGTCGATTGATGTAAGAGCGCTGGCGATTGACCACCTCTCGATCCACTTCAATAATCATCCGCATTATTGGGGTGGTTGAGACAGGCTCATGCAAAGTTGCCTGCGCTTACCGAATCCAGCTTTCCACCTCACCGGCCCTTCGCACGCTCGACTCTGAGAAAAAACAGATCACGCTAACTAAAAAAGGAGTTTGAAAAACAAACCATGCGAACGGTTTTGGTTGTGTTGTTAACCCTTGCGCTGTGTTCCTTCGCGGCGGCACAGTTCCAGACGCAAACACTGCAGGCACCGCCCCCTGTTTGTTCGGTTGGGGCACCGCCGTATCCGGTCACCGTATCCATCCAGAGTTCCAACAACTTCCCCAATCCCGGTGACGCCGTGACCTTCACAGTCAAAGTGACCAGCGCGTGTCCGGGTATGCCGACGGGAACAGTTGATTTCTACATCACCGAAGACAGCTACAAGCAGCTTGGCAGCGCGGACTTGGTGAATGGAACGGCAACCATCACGAAGTCGCTGACTCCATGGTCGCCGAAGGGAGTCACCGAGTACGTGGTCGCGAATTATCGTGGCGACGGCACGTTTCAACCTGGAACCTCCTACCCGAACGCTGCGGAGTATTTCAACGGTTCGATTTATTGCGGCGGCGGCGAGATTGCCTTCTTCACCTTCCTTGGCCTGGCCCTTATGTGGCACGGCTATCGCCGCTTCGTGGTGCATGCCTGATCTATGTCGCTGAGAGAAAGATTCCGGAGTAGTGCCCTTGTGGTTGAGCCAAAGGCGCAAAGGGTCTCCCTCAAGGAGATCGCCGTGCGCTTCCTGCTCTGCGCAGTGGCGGTGCTTATCTGTTATCAGTTCGACTGGAACTGGTTACGGTTCCTTACTTCGGAATCGCAGATGCGTCTCGACGCACTTCTGGGTATGCCGCATCAGCGGGTCGCGTTCGACACGATCCTGTGGAAAGGAACTCTGTACCAGTACGTCACCGCCTGCACATTCGTTGACGTCTGGTGCGGTGCGATCCCGCTGATGTGGAATCTTCGGCGAAAGGTTTGGGCGAACATCGCGCGTGCGCTCGTGCTCGCGCTGGTGCTGTTCGTTTTCAACGTGGTACGGCTAAGTTTCTCGAACGTCTTATTTAGCGCCGGACTCAATTGGGACCTCGCACATAACGCAGTAGGCGGCGTCTGCTACTTCGGAGTGTGGGTCTGGCTGTGGAACCATGCAGGATGGAAGGGCCATGCAGAAGATGAAAACGTATCGTGGAATGCACAACCTGAGCTTTCTTCCGCGGCTGATTAGTGCAGCGATTCTGGTGCTTTTGATGGCCAGTGGCGCGCTCGCGCAGCAATCGTTGGACGCTGCACCTCAGTTGGGAACGATCTCGGGAGGAGTGTATCGCGCCACGAATAACGAAATCGTCAAAGGTGTGCTGATCACGCTCGAAGCGCAGGACGGAACTGCCACGAACTATCGCGCGTTCACCGACAACGACGGACACTTCACCGTGAAGGCGGTTCGTGCGGGAAAGTATGTGGTTACGGCACGCAAGGCGGGATTTGCGTTTCAGTACTACGGCGATGGCTCGCCGACGGTACTCTCTCTCAAGGATGGCGAGCAGGCTCGCGACATCAACATTCGCCTGTTCGAACCCGGCGTGATTTCCGGACATGTTACGGATGAAGACGGCGACCCCGTGCCGGATGCCGAGGTGAGCGCTTACGCCTCGCGCCAGCTTCGGTCCTCAAAGAGCCTGGTGCCAGTCACCAAGACACGGACCGACGATCGCGGTGATTTCCGTCTGGCCGGACTGCAGCCGGGACAGTACATCGTA
>DASTGW010000549.1:0-11690 GCA_035718705.1 Terriglobales bacterium
AATTCCGCCTTCAACGGTTCCTGCGGCGCGACAACTGGCTTCTCCATGGTGATGCCTGATTGCGCCAGTACCGCGGCACCGGTGAACATTTGCCGAGCAGTCGCCAGCTCTGCTGCGTCCAACAAACCCGGATTCGCCGGATTGGTTGCGGCATTCTTCGGGGACGATTGCACCTGCTTCGCAACCGTGAAGACCAGCACGTCCTGCCGTCCGTAATCGATTGAGATGTATTGCCGCGGTTGGAAGAATCGGACTTTACGCACCCGCTCGGTGCTGACACGACTGGCGGTGAAATTCGCCACGCATCCGGATTCGAATTCCACTCGCACGTTGCAGATGTCCACTTTGGGGGAAAGGATGGGCAATCCGACGGCGCGAATTTCTTTCACTGGCGACTTGGCGAAGGTCAGCACGATATCGAGATCGTGAATCATGAGGTCGAGCACGACGTCTACGTCGAGGGCGCGCGGCGTGAACACGCTGAGACGGTGGACCTCGAAGAACATCGGCTGATTGATTAAGGGGATCGTGGCGCGCACGGCCGGATTAAAGCGCTCGAGGTGGCCGACCATGCCGATGCGGTTGTGCTTCTTCGCCAGCTCGATGATCTGGTTCGCCTGCTCCATGGTGGCGGCGATCGGCTTCTCGATCAGCACATCGACACCTGCTTCCATCAGTTGGCGAGCAACGGCGGCGTGATGGATTGTTGGCACAGCGACGGAGGCGGCAGCGGGTTTGGACTTCTCGAGTAGTTCGGCGACCGACGCGAAAGCCGGAACGCCATAAGCGGTGGCATGTTCCCGGGCGCGTGTGAGATCGGAGTCGACGATCCCGCAGAAGTCGACCCGGCCTTCTTTCTGTAACTCGTGATAGACGCGGGCGTGGTTCTTACCGAACGAGCCTGCACCAATTACCGCGACTTTCTTCTTCGCCACTAACCGACCGCCTTCTTCAGCAACGAAATTTGTCCGGCGTGATACAGGTCATGCTGCACCATACCGTGCAGCAGGACATAGAAGCTGTGATCACGATTGGGGACGATGTCAGCGAGTTTGGTCTCCGGGAAGGCGCGCACGGCATTGAGGTAAGACTCTGTCTTTTCCTCGAGGTCACGCAAGCAGTTTCGCCAAGCGGAGTCGCTGGTGTCTGTGACGGGTGGCCAATCCTCGGCGCCATGCAGTTCTTTCACTTTGCCTTGCAGGCGAATGGGTACGGCTCCGCGCCAGGCGCGCAGATGATTCACAATCTCCCAAATGGAATGCGCATGCTTGATTGGATGTGCTGCTGCTTGTTGTGCGGTGACTCCGTCCAGGACTTTCATGAGCGGATCACCATGCCAGGCGTCGCCGTTGTAGGCGCGGGAGTGCTGGTCGAGGATGCGATCGATCTCTTTCATGACGCACCATCTTAATTGTCACGCAATGAAAATGAAAAACGCGAGCAGTTGCCGACGTGCAGCGTCTCGCGATTTATTGAAACTCAGCGATCATCGCTGTCAATCCAATCGGCAAGAAAGGTTGGTTCATGGGTCCTGTTCGACTGATGTCACTCTCGTCTTTATTTCTGCTGCTCATTGCTGCGACTGCTTGTAACGGAAGTGCTCAAGACAGCGCGCTTCCCAAGGAACCATTTTCCGATTACCGCACGCAAAAGCCTGGTGCCGCTCACCACATCACGGCGAAAGATCTGCCGCCACCGGGAGCAACGAGATCGACCGACAACGGCCCTGACGAAGTTGCTCGGCCGGCGAACGCGATGCCGCAAGTGCCTGCCGGATTCAAAGTCGAGGTGTACGCGACAGGGTTCAACAATCCGCGACTGATGCGGACGGCGCCTAATGGCGACGTGTTTCTGGCGGAGAGCCGTCGCGGTGAGATCAAGATTTTGCGTGGGATCGGCGCGGACGGAAGGGTTCAGCAGCAGTCAACGTTCGCCACTGGACTCACGCAGCCCTTCGGCATCGCCTTCTATCCGCCGGGACCGAATCCGCAGTACGTATATGTGGGCAACACGGATTCGGTGGTGCGCTTTCCCTATAAGAATGGCGACCTGAAGGCAACCGGCGCAGCGCAGCATATTACCGATCTGCCGGGTGGCGGACACTTGAGGGGAGGCGGGCACTGGACTCGCGACATCGTCTTCTCGAACGACGGCAAGGAGATGTTCGTCTCTGTCGGCTCGCACTCGAACAACGACGACACCGACAACAATCCGGTGGAGAAAGGGCGCGCCGATGTGCTCGTCCTCAATCCCGACGGCAGTGACATGCGCGTATACGCCTCAGGCATCCGAAATTGCGTGGGAGAAGCCGTTCATCCTAAGAGCGGGCAGCTGTGGTGCTCGGTGAATGAACGCGACACGATGGGGGACAACGTGCCGCCGGATTACATCACGCATGTCGAAGAGGGCGGCTTCTATGGCTGGCCGTGGTATTACATCGGCGGCAACTGGGACCCGGATCACAAGGGCAAGCATCCGGAGCTGAAGAACAAAGTGATTGTGCCGGATGTGCTGGTGCAGCCGCATAATGCGTCGCTCGAAATGCTCTTCTACGATGGCCAGCAGTTTCCGCAGAAATATCGCGGAGGCATCTTCGCCGCGGAGCACGGCTCGTGGAATAAGCACGGACGCACGGGATACAACGTGGTGTTCGTGCCCGTCGATGAGAACGGCAAGGCGAACGGCAGCTACGAAGATTTTATGACCGGCTTCGTGACGTCGAAGGGCGATGTGTGGGGAAGGCCGGTGGGAGTGACGGTGGCGAAGGATGGATCACTGCTGGTGAGCGATGACACGGGGAAGGTGGTGTGGCGGGTGAGCTACACAGGCGGCGGGGAAGGGCGAGGAAAATAGAACAGCCCACGACGACTGCGCCGTGGGCTGAACTCGTTACTGACCCTGGCCGAGAGAGAAGCCCGGGGTGCCATCGAAGGTGTACAGGTTCTCGGTCTTGATGACGTCGATGCTGGCGTTGTTGAGTCCGAACATCAGGGCAACGACTTCGGCGGAATCGATCGGATGAGAGGAGATGAAGCGGCAGCGCCAGTGATCGGTGCAGAAGGTTTCGGGCAGTCCGTTGGGCCAAACCTTTACGCCGCGATTGGTGATCATCTGCAGCTTCAAGTTCGTGGTTTCGCAGCGCCGCAGCAAGGCGGCGAGGGCGTCGGGGGAAACACCGGGCCGACCGACGAATATGTCTACCCCGAGGAGTTCTTTCTTGCGGGGCTGTACACGAGTGTGACCCGTGGAGGCGTTTGCGATTGAGATCGCCGAAGCGGGAGCGGCTTTCTTCAAATACTCCGGTTCTTTTCCGAGACGCTCCATCACGGCTTCGGCGAACTGCTTCGTTCCTACGGTTGCCCGGGTCGATTCCGCAGCCACGTCCTCGGTGTGAATGCCATCCTCAAGCGTTTTTAACCAGGCATTGCGGATCCGTGCTGCACATTGTTGCTGGCCCACGTGCTCGAGCATCAGCATGGCGGCGTTGAGAAGTCCGGAGGGATTAGCCACGTTGCGTGGCAGCGTTGGTGCGGAGCCGTGGATGGCTTCGAACATGGCGCCGTGCTCGCCGATGTTGGCACTGCCGGCGAGGCCCACCGATCCGCTCATCTGCGCCGCTACGTCGGAGAGGATGTCACCGTAGAGGTTGGGCAGGACGATGACGTCGAAGCGCTCGGGCGTGTCCACCAGTCGTGCGGCGCCGATGTCGACGATCAGGTGCTCGGTTTCGATCTGCGGATACTCGCGGCTGATCTCGTCGAACACGCGATGGAACAGGCCGTCGGTGAGCTTCATGATGTTGTCTTTAGTGAAGCAGGAGACCTTCTTGCGGCCGGTGCGTACCGCATATTCGAAAGCGTAGCGAACGATCTTTTCGCAGCCGGGGCGGGTGATCAGTTTCAGGCACTGTACGACTTCGTCGGTCTGCTGATGTTCGATGCCGCCGTAGAGGTCCTCTTCGTTCTCGCGGATGATGACGACGTCCATGCCGGGATGGCGCGTCTTCACGTAAGGGGCATAGGCGACGCAGGGGCGGACGTTGGCGTAGAGGCCGAGCGTCTTGCGAACGGTGACGTTGAGCGACTTGAATCCGCCGCCCTGGGGGGTGGTGATGGGAGCTTTGAGGAAGACGCGGGTGTCACGCAGGACGTCCCAGGCGCGCGGCTCGATGCCGGCGGTAACGCCGCGCTTGTACACGGCTTCGCCGATCTCGATAACGGAGGGTTCGATCTGCGCGCCCGCCGCGTGCAGGATGTTGAGGGTGGCCTCCATGATCTCGGGGCCAATGCCGTCGCCGTAGGCGACAGTGATCGGGACTCGGTGCTTACGTTCCGTGGGTTGCTGTGTTGCCAGCGGACTAACTGCCATGGTGGTCATGGTTCTTGCCTCTTGGGTTTAGAATCGTTGCAAAGCACGACTGTAGATATACGACATATATTTCGTATATTGCAAGTCATAAATTGTGCTTCAGGTGTGCCGATGGGCGCTGCCGGTCAAATTTCCGCCAATTCCTGGACTTTCCTGACAAATCACGCGCACGTGCTGATCTGTATCGCCCGCGATCCCGAAGCGCGCATGCGCGACATCGCCGACCTGGTGGGGATCACGGAGCGGGCGGTGCAGCGCATCGTGGAGGACCTGACCGAAGCCGGTTACCTGGAAGTGGAGAAACAGGGCCGGCGGAATACGTATGCGGTGAAGGCGCGCAAGCACCTGCGCCATCCGGTGGAAGCGCACGTGTACATCGAGAGCCTGCTAGGGATAGTAGTGGAGACGGGGAGTGGGAAGAGGAAGTAGGACGAGACTTACGACTCTTCCCGGACTAATACTTCCCGCGGGAGCGAATCTACGGGCTCGCCTCTTTGGCGGAGTATTTCGATTCTATGGTGTCCATCGAGGATAGTCCCATCCGGACGAGTTTTGAGGCAGTGATCCTGGCCAGGAGCGAGGGACCGCTTCAGCTCTTGCGTCGAGATCTTTTCAAAGACTTTCAGCTTCACGGAGTTGAGTTCGTTGTGAAGAGGTTTTAGCGGGGGAAAGTCACTCAACGCGCACCCGCCAGGGATGCCGCATAGAAGTCGATCCAGTCTCGCTGTTCTTGAGTTTCCGGGACGTGTACACCTCGACTTCTAGTGATGAGATCAATGGCTGATGGAGCACTCACGCCGGCGTTGATCAGCAGGCAGGTGCCCGCCAACCCGCTTCTGCCGACTCCCTGCCGGCAGTGAATGACCACGTCTTTTCCGGATTGCAGATCTGCTTCAATGCGCTCCAATGCTTTTGAGAGCTCGGTAGGAGACACTGGGACGCGCCGGTCCTCGACGGGGAAACTGATGAATGTGATCTTGTGCGCTTTGGCGACCTCCGCTTCGTCGGCGAGTTCCAAACTCTCTTCTTCTTCAGGAGTGAGAAGCGAGAGAATGGTGCTCACGCCCGCATTACGCCAACCTTCGATCTCGTCCTGCAACCAATCGCCGCCACGAGGTCGGGCGGCGAGCGCAAGCCTTCCCAGCCAGGGGCCGTCGATCCAGAATAGTTGGGTGTGGTTCATCTGCGCCAAGTTTACCTCCATGTTGGACACAGGAATACGAACTTTCCTTTAGGTACAATCGTTGGTTATGCCTGTATCGGCCCGTTCGTACGCGAAGATCAATATCGGACTCAGCATCGGAAAGCATCGCGACAACGGCTTCCATGACCTGCTGACGGTGTATCAGACCGTCGATGAGTACGATGTCGTCAAGGTGCAGTTCGGCAAAGGAACGGGCATTGAGATTCGCTGTAAAGACCCACGCGTTCCGGCGGACGAGACCAATACCTGTTACCGCGTTGCCGATCGTGTGCTGAAGAAGGTGAAGCAGCGGGGAAAACTGGTTATCACCATTGAGAAGAATCTGCCGGTACAGGGAGGTCTTGGAGCAGGGTCGTCGAACGCGATTGCGACTCTGTTCGCCCTGGAGCGCGAGCTAAAGGTCCCGCTGACGCCAGAAGACCGGCTGAATATTGCCGCCGAAGTCGGTTCCGACCTACCTCTATTCTTAGTTGGCGGCACGACGTTTGGCATCGGGCGAGGGGAGCAGGTGTTTCCGCTGCAGGATCTTCCGCCGCTTCCGTGCGTTCTCGTTACTCCCAAAGTGGCGGTTTCCACTCCCGAAGCTTTCGCTGACTGGGACGACAAATTTGCCTCCAGCGGCCCGCATCACGATCCTGCCAAGCTGTCTAAATTGACGCAAAGTACCGGCTCCGATACAATTAACCCATTCAGCCGTGCTCTGTTTAGCTGGCTGATGGGTACCTCAACCGGTGTTCCCACTGCGAGTGGGGACCGGGCCGAGACACTGCTTCTCGACCTCGTCCGTGCCGGGATCGAAAACGACTTCGAACGCGTCGTCTTTCCTAAGCATCCCGAATTGCGTGACGTGAAGCGTGTGTTAGAACGCGAAGGTGCGCGTTATGCGTCGCTTTCCGGTTCCGGGTCTGCGCTGTACGGGTTGTTTTCTTCTTCCGAAGCCGCTGCCAAAGCAGCCGCCAAGTTGAATGACGACGGCATCCCCGCCCGCGCGACCAGCACGCTAACCCGAGAACAGTACTGGAGGAATTTGGTAATTGAGTAATTTGGTAATTTCGTAATTGAAACCCACGCAGGACTCGGTCAATTACCAAATTTCGAAATTACAAAATTACCAATGCAGTTGTTGGGCGGTCGACTAATGGTAGGTCAAGTGCCTTTGGAGCACTTTGTCTAGGTTCGAATCCTAGCCGCCCAGCCAAGGTTCACGGCGATACGGAAGGCAGTTCTGAATCTCATGTCCACGGCTCCTGAATTGGCAAAACAAACCAATCCCGGTCAATCGACCGCAACGGCGGACGTTATGGTGACAGCGGCAACCCCCGCAGAGAAGAAGGACGAGCACGTTCAGACGAAGGAACGTAAACCGCAACAGCGTCGCGTGGACGAGAAGTTCAAGATCTTCTCCGGCACCGCGAACCCCGCTCTAGCCGATGCCGTATGTGAATACCTTGGCTTGGAGCGTGGACAATCGTTGATCACGCGTTTCTCGGACGGTGAGAACTACGTTCAACTGCTCGAGAACGTCCGCGGTGCGGATGTTTTCGTGCTGCAGCCGACATGTCATCCGGTGGATGAGCACATCATTGAGTTGTTGCTGTTCATCGATGCTTTGAAGCGGGCGTCGGCCCGCCGCATCACGCCAGTGATCCCGTACTTTGGCTACGCGCGCCAGGACCGCAAGGACAAGCCGCGTTCGCCAAATTCGACGAAGCTGATCGCCGACCTGCTCACCACCGCCGGCGCCGATCGCGCACTCGTCGTGGATCTGCACGCGCCGCAGTTGCAGGGCTTCTTCAACATCCCGGTGGACCATCTGTTCGCGTCGCCGGTGCTGGTGGATTACTTCCGCAAGCAGGCACTCCCGGACATGACCGTGGTTTCACCGGATGCCGGCGGTGTGGAGCGCGCTCGTTTCTTCGCGAAGAAGATGGATAGTGCGCTGGCCATCGTCGATAAACGTCGAACGGGAACTAACGTGACAGAAGTGATGCACGTGATCGGCGACGTCGAGGGCCGCACCTGCGTCATTCTGGACGACATCATCGATACCGCAGGCACCCTGGTTAAGACGGCACAAGCGCTGGCTGATAACGGAGCCAAGCACGTATTTGCCTGCGCAACGCATGCAGTTCTCTCCGGCCCGGCGATCGAGCGCATCTCGCAGTCGGTGCTGGAACAGGTAGTAGTTACAAACACGATTCCGCTGACAGAAGCCGCCAAGAACGAGCCCAAGATCAGGGTTCTTTCGATCGCCGGCTTGATTGGCTCGGCCATCAAGTCGATTCACGAAGAGACTTCAGTCAGCAAACTTTTTGTCTGATAGACAGCAAAGGAATTCAAAGTTATGGCGACAGCAACTGAGAAGTTCAACGTAAAAGCCCAGGGCCGCGATGGCCGTGGCAAAAACGAAGCGCGCCGTTTGCGCAAGAGCGGATCGATTCCGGCCGTTGTGTACGGAGCCGGCAAAGCACCGGTGTCGGTCGCGGTGGATCCGAAACAGGTCTTCCGCATCCTGAAGTCCGACTCCGGTCACAACACGATCTTCGATCTCGAACTCAACGGCGAGCAGGCCAAAGCCATGATCGTTGACTGGCAGACCGAGCCGATCAAGGGTTCGCTCCTGCACATCGACCTGAAGCGCATCGCGATGGACCAGCGCCTGAAAGTTACCGTTCCGGTCGTTCTCAAAGGTGAAGCTTACGGCGTGAAGACCGAAGGCGGCATTCTCGAGCAGGTTATGCGCGAAGTGGAAATCGAGTGCTTGCCTGGCGACATTCCGCCGCACATCGATGTCGATGTCACGGAATTGCACTTCGGCGACGTTCTGCGTGTGAAGGACCTTCCTCACTTTGAAGGCAAGCTGACCTTCCTGACGGCCGACGACCAGACCGTGGCGCACGTCGTGTCGGTGAAGGAAGTTGTGGAAGCCACTCCTGAGGCAACTGCGGAAGCTGGCGCTGCGGCACCGGCCGAGCCCGAAGTTATCAAGAAGGGCAAGCAGGAGACAGCCGAAGGTGCTGCTCCGGCCGCAGGTGGTAAGGGCGCTGCCCCAGCCAAGGAAGAGAAGGGCGGAAAGAAATAAGACCTATGACTCTAACCACCAAGGTCACAAAGGTTCACGAAGGATTTTTAGGGTTTTTCTCCCCGAACTTCTTCGTGGTACTTCGTGCCCTTCGTGGTTAATCACGGGTCGCGAATATGAAGCTGATCGTAGGGCTTGGAAATCCGGGTATCGAGTACCAGTTCACGCCCCACAATCTCGGCTTCCTCACCGTCGATCGGTTGGCCGATCGCTTAAAGGTGAGCGTTGGCAATCGGCACGCGCGAGCGTTAACCGGCCGCGGGCGGATTGGCAACGAAGAGGTTTTGCTGGCGAAGCCCGAAACGTTCATGAACTTGAGCGGACTGTCGGTAGCCGAGCTGGCAGGGAAGTACGAAGTAAACGTCTCGACCGATTTAATCGTTGTCCATGACGAACTGGATTTGCCCTTTGGCACTGTTCGCATCAAGCAACGCGGGGGGACGGCAGGGCACAACGGATTGGAGAGCATCCTGGGGGCGCTGGGAACCGACGAGTTCCTTCGCATCCGCATGGGAATCGCTCCCGATCATCCGGTGAGTAACGGTGCCGGATATGTGCTGGCGCAGTTCAAGAAGTCGCAGTTGGAAGCGGTTGACCTGTTGCTGGATACAGCGGCGGACGCGGTGACCTCCATCATCACCGACGGGGCGCAGGCAGCGATGAATCGCTTCAATCGCCGCAAGCCGGACGAACCCGGCGCAGAAGCGGCGAACAAGTAGTGCGGGATTTCACATCCCGCGACGGGATCGAAGTCCCGTCGAGAATTTGGAGAAGAGAATGAATCGTACTTACGAACTCATGTTCATCGTTCGTCCTGATCTTGGTGACGAAGACGTGGACAAAGTGATTTCGACCGTTGACACCCAGGTCGCCTCCGCCGGCGGCACGGTGAAGAACGTCGAGCGTATGGGCAAGCGCCGTTTGGCGTACCTTGTCCGCAATTTCAACGAGGGTCTCTACATCCTCTTCACCATCGAAGGTCCCGGCTCGGTGATTCATGAAACCGAACGCCGCCTGCGCGTGACCGAACCGGTGATCAAGTTCATCACCGTGCGCGTCGACGAAGAGCAGAAGCGCCTCGATAAGGTGAAGAAGATCCGCGACTCGCGTCGCCGTGGTCAGGGCACGCACGCCGCTGCCGCCGCTGCCGAAGCAGCGCAGCAACAGCAGAACGAAGCTGCGCCGGAAGCACCAGCGCAGGCGTAATCCGCGGATACGAGTGTCCGCGCCACACAGAAGATCAGAAGGAGATTTATGGCTGACGAAACGACTCAGCAATCGCAAGCACCCTCCGCCGGAGATGGTGGAAGCAGCAGTTCGCAATCTTCACCTCGTCCGCAGGGAGGACGTCCTCCCCGCTCCGGACCCGGTGGTGGACCAGGCGGCCCGCGCGAACCGCGCAAGTATTTCCGCCGCAAGAAGGTCTGCAAGTTCTGCACGGAAAAGATCGACGCCATTGACTACAAGGACTTCCGTCTGCTCGGCCAATTTGTGGCCGAGAGCGGCAAGATCGTTCCTCGTCGTCTGAGCGGAGTGTGCACGCCGCACCAGCGCCGTCTTGGCCGGGCCATCAAGCAGGCCCGCAACATCGCCCTGCTGCCTTACTAACGGTTGATGTGGGGCGAACAATCCTGTTCGCCGCGGTGAGTGGCGGAGGCCTTTAGCCCTGCATTGCCGCGCCAAAATTTCGCCGTCTTCGGGCGGCACTAGATTCGGAGTCACAACATGGAAGTCATCCTGAAAGAAGATGTTCAAAAGCTCGGCCATCGCGGCGACGTGGTGAAAGTCGCCGATGGCTATGGGCGCAACTACCTGCTTCCGAAGAAGCTCGCCATCGAAGCCACGGCCGGCAACAAAAAGGTCATCGAGCAGATGAAGGCCTCCGCCGTCCGCAAGGCGCAGAAGGACAAGGCGGACGCCGAAGCGCTCGCGAAGCAGTTCGAAGGCGCGAGTGTCACCATCACTCGCCGCGCGGGCGAACAAGACCAGCTCTTCGGCTCGGTCACCTCGTCCGACATCGCCGCCGAACTCGAGAAGAGGGGCTTCCAGGTCGATCGCCGCAAGATCGAACTCGACCAGCCCATCAAGACAGTCGGCGACCACAACGTCTCCATCCGCCTGTTCCGCGACGTCAGCGCAACGGTAAAGGTCACGGTCGCGAAGGAAGAAGAAAAGCAGTAAGAAGACAGTCGTTGGTCGTTAGTCGTTGGTCGTTGGCTAACGACACACGAAGCATTGGCCGCTCCGCGTGGGGCGGCCTTTCTTTTTTGTTAATATTCACGAATGGAGCCACTGCCAACAAGAGTGGGACGCGCTCTCGTGGAACAAACTCCAACGGAACTTCGAATCATTCTTGCTTCGAAGTGGCCCTCAATGTTTGTGGTGGCAATACAGGTATCGATTCTGGCGTTCGTGCTCTTTCAGATTCGAAGAGGTCTTGCGACAGATAACCCCTATCTTGCGGTGGTCTTGTCGACAGTCTTCACTTCGCTTTACTTGATCATCCTGCTCTGGTCCTTTGCTGGAAAAGAGATTCTAACGCTCAATCCTGACGTCTTGGTCTATCGCAAGCAAGTCTCTGGTATTGGCTGGTCTTGGCACTACAAGCTGTCTGGAGTCTCCAACTTCCGATATGTAAGTTCCTTGCACATGCCCAAGTACTCAGACAATCGCACCTTGGCGTTCGATTACGAATTCATGCCGAGACGGTTTGGTGGATACTTGAGCAAGCAGGAAGTCGAGGATTTGATTCGGATTCTCGATGGGTATGTGCAATCGCACGGTTCCCATGCAGTTCACAATACGTCACAAAGACAAATACCTAACTCGCCCTCTGTGTCACTGTGGTGAGTTGTTCCTTCTGCTAAAATCCCCCGTTCCGTTCGAGACACTCCCATGAAAGCACTTGTCGTCACGCGCAGCGGTGGACCGGAAGTCCTCCAGGTCCAGGATGTGAAAGGTCCCGAGCCCAAGGAAGGCCAGGTGCTCGTCAATGTGAAGGCCTGCGGCGTGAACTTCGCCGATATCCTCATGGCC
>DASTGW010000550.1:0-2425 GCA_035718705.1 Terriglobales bacterium
AACAAGGATATCTACGCGAAGATCGAAGCGGAGCTGAAGAGAGCCCTCGGTATCGGAAAGCCAGAACCGACACCTGCGCCGGCGAGCGCGCCGGAAGTGGCGCAAGCGAAGAGCGTGGCAGCGAAGAAATAGAAGAACGGATTGGCGATTGTAGAGTGCCTATTGTCGATTGAGAGTCGATCGGCAATAGGCACTTTTGCTTTTAGAACAGACGCTCCTGGCGGCGGAGGGTTCCAAACGTCCCGATGTTGGTGAGGCTGAGGGCGAAGCGGAACTGGTTTTCGTTGCGGACCGATCCAAGAGCGAGGCGGCGATACTCGACAGAGAAACCACAGCAATCCCAGTTGTAGCTGGTCTGAACCGCCGTGTATTGCAGGAAGCGGGCGTTCACGTCGAAGCCGATATTCGCTGCGGCGCTGATGCCCCGCTTATTGGGATTGCCATAGCCAACCAGCCAGCGAAACTGGTTGAAGGTGATCGGCGCAGGCGTGGTAGTGGAGACGTTCACTTCGCCCGGAGCCTGTAGATAGGCATGGCTTCCGCCGATGAAGAAGTCGCCGAAGCGATGATTAATGAGCGCCGTGCTGGCGTTGATGCGACCCTTCTTGGAATCGTAATCGAAGTGCCATTCGACATCGGTGTTCTTGGCTGTCCGAATACGGAGACGAGAAACGATCGGCGAGTAGTGGCGCGGTTCCGTGAGAAATGCAATGCCGGTCAATTCGGCAGTGGTGCTAAAGACGTTGCGCTGACCGGCCACGAGCGCGTTGCCGAACGTTTCGTTGAAGAAGTACTTCTGCATCACTTCCCAGCTGATGATCTCGCGTGCACCGACGCCGCACTTGTCCCCAGAATTTGACTGGTCTTCGGACGATGCCGGGGTCGGCGCTACTTCCATCTCGCTGATTTCGGACGGATTGCCGCAGTTCTCTACCTTCTTGTTCTTGGCATAGATGCGATTGGTGATGCCGTATTGCAATTCATTGGTGTCGCTGAGGATGTCCTGCGCGTCGAAACGGATGATCTTGGAAAAATTGTCGACGCCGTTCACATAGCGATAAACGACTAGTGGCTCGATGGTGTGCTTGATTTTGTGCTGGAAGACTGGTTTGTCGAAAACCTTCGACACGGAAGGGGGATGAATCTCCAATGAGGTCTCAAAGGCGCGGCGATTGATCGGGTCGTTGCCCGGAACGCCGACGCCGTTCGTAGGGATGCGGCGCTGCGAATAGTAGGTGTCTTGAAGGGCGATTTCAGGACGTAAGTCCCAGCCATCCAGATGGAAGGGCACGGCGATGCGGGGATTTACGTCAAGGCGAGCGACGAGATTGTTTGTGACGAAATCAGGCTCACGGCGAGTGACGCCCTGCGCGGAAGCGTCGTAAGAAAAGTAGATCGGCGTAGGTCCGAGCTTGTGATCCACCGAACCGAGATCGATGCTCGGTGCATGGACAATATTGATGAGATCGCCACGATTGGTGCTCTGGAAATTCTGATAGCGCGATGCCATCCCGTTGAAGAAGTAGCCATTCAATGACTTCGAGGCGAAGGCCACCGACTTCACCTCGGAGTTCACGGCTTGGGTGAACGTTTCGGAGAAGGCGAGCCGGAAGACGTAGGAGCTGAGATAGTTCAGATTTGCGACGCCACGAAAGCCCCACGGAAGGACGGCTTCGGCGTTGAGTTGGACATCCTGCCCACCCTGCTTCTGCTTGGGTGTTCCGAAGCCGCGGTCGTTTACGCCGAAGAACTTCATGTCGATAACAGAGGTTGCGCTGGGGCGGGCACGAAATTGTCCATGCTCGGCGAAACCGCGAGCGGACCAGTACTCTCCGCCGATGGTCGCGTCCATGCTGCGGCTGATCGCCCAGTAGAAAGAATCGCCGATAATGGTTCCTTTGCGGGACGACTGGCCGAGGGAGGGAATCAGGAAGCCGCTCTGGCGTCCCTGTCGTTCGGTCGGCAACGTGGCAAAGGGAAAGTAGAAGACAGGGATGTGATCGAGACGGAAGGTGGAATGATAAAGCTTCGCGCTCTCGCCCACTACAACGTCGATCTTTTCGGCGTTGAAGGTCCACTTGGGATCTTCGAGCGTGCAGGACGTGACTGTCCCGCGGTGAACGATGATGCGGTTCTTGCCTGATTTCTCAATCAGTTTGCCTGAAAACGCGAATGGATTCGACGACGTGAGCAGGACGTGACGTCCGCGAAATTTCGCGCCGGTGGTGCCTATGACATCGTAGAACTTCCCGGACTCTGTCTTGGCGTTGTAAGTGGCGCGGCTGCCCTCCATGTGAAGGTCGTTGGGACCGCCATCAAAGACGAGGTGCCCGGCCGCGGAGACGTCCCCGGTTGCCTGGTTATAGGTGACTTCGTCGGCATAGATATCAAATTCGCGGAACTGGATATGGACGTCGCCGCGGAG
>DASTGW010000551.1:0-2340 GCA_035718705.1 Terriglobales bacterium
GAATCAAGTTCCCTGCCGTGATCGACGACTTCGACAACGTCACCGAAAAGGCCTATACCGGTTGGCCGGACCGACTGTTCCTTATCGACCGCGAGGGCCGTCTTGTCTACAAGAGCAAGCCCGGCCCCTTCGGCTTCCATCCTGAAGAGCTCCAGCACGCGCTGGAGGGCATGAAACTCCGCGCCAGCCGTTAATCACAACAGACAAAAGAGACCGCTTAAGCTCAGGTCATGTTGAGCGGCAGCGAAACATCTATGCATCTTTCCCACCTTCAAGGCTTGTCAAGACCCGTTCCCCAGGCAAAACCTCGGAACCACCACATTCCAAGGCGGATAGAGTTCTAGGCCCGTTGGCGTAACGTCCTGCCGTTTTTGCTAGCCTATAAGTAGAGTCGAACTAGGGATTTGGGTGGCGCGGACACTCTTGTCCGCGGCTTCTTTTCTCCCAGCTAACTAGTTGATTCCCGGTACTTTACTTGCAACCTCCTGATTCCAGGAACTTTGCTGATAAGTATCCCCTTAAGCCCATGATTCGGCACCCCGGGGGGGTGATACGAGCAAGTATTTGTACATTCCTCAACCACTAACCTCGGTATATTGATGTTTAGGCAATTGACTCATGATAAAATTATTTTGCTCATAGAGAGAATATCGCGCTACGAGATATTCAAACATTGAAGGAGGATTTTTCACTTGGTTTCACAAACCGTAATCGACGGCCTTCGGCCTTACAGCATAGGCGAAAAGATTCGCGCTTTGCGCCTTCGCAAGAAAATGGGACTCGTGGAATTGGGCCAGCATACCGGACTTTCCGCTGCCCTTCTGTCCAAGCTCGAACGCGGCAAGCTGTTTCCCACGCTTCCAACGCTGCTTCGTGTCGCCATGGTTTTCAGCGTAGGTCTCGAGTATTTCTTCCGAGAGGAACGCAAGAACATGGTGACGATCGTTCGCAAAAACGAACGTCAGCGCTTCCCTGACAAACCTGCAACCAACGACATTTCCTACTTCTTCGAGAGCCTGGACTTCTCGGCGACCGAAAAGAAGATCAACGCGTACTATGCCGACTTCCAGCCAATCGCACCCGAAAAGGCAAGGATCCATTTCCATTCGGGAGTTGAGTTCCTTTATGTGATGAATGGCGAACTCGGACTGAAGATTGGAAACGAAGAGCACCAGCTCGAATCTGGCGACTCCATTTACTTTGACTCATCGGTTCCGCACTCGTACCGCAGAGCCGGAAAGAAGCCGTGCGACGGAATCGTCGTAACCCTCGGATAGCACCCTCCTTCGCTCCTTCCCGATCGAATCCACCTCCCGCGCTTCTACCTTTTACTTTCAAGCAATTTCAGGCAAAGCTTTTTTCTCTTTGTGACCACTTCTTCCCTCACAGGAATGGACCATGAAGACGGTATTCCTAGCTCAGGCGGCAGTGACAGTGTTCATGACCGGTGTGATTTGGTTCGTCCAAATCGTTCACTATCCGCTGATGGCACGGGTTGGAATCGCCGGATTTCAAAGCTACGAGTGTGACCATGCGCGTCTTACCAGCTACGTTGTAGTTATCCCGATGCTCGCGGAACTGCTGCTCGCCATGTATCTGGCCGTTCGGCTGCCAAGTTTGTTTTCGATCACGGGAGCGGTTCTGGTAATTGTGATCTGGTGCTCCACATTCCTGCTCCAGGTTCCGCAACACGACGTCCTGCGCAACGGTTTCGAATCTTCCGCGCACTCGCGTCTGGTAGCCACCAACTGGATTCGCACCATCGCCTGGAGCGTTCGCGCACTTCTGGTTTGGTACTGGATCCATTGACCTTGTTGATACCTACGTAACGCGCTCCGTATTGCGTCTGCCACGATTCGGGCCCATGATCAGATTCAGGAACTTACCTGAAAATCATGGGCCGAAAACTTGCCGTAGTCGCTCTCTTCCTGCTGTTGGGAATCCCAGCATTTTCCGCAGACAAACTCATTGCTTTGACCTTCGACGATGGCCCGCGACCATATGTTCTTTTGGGCAACAAAGCTGCTGGAACGCCCGGATTGCTCGACGTTCTCGACAAGGAAAACGTGAAGGCCACGTTCTTCGTCATGGGCTGGCGACTGTTGCCCAACACCTACGGCAACCCGCACGAATTCAGGACGGACAAAACCTGCCTCGATGCCGCGAAAGACTTATTCAGTCGCGGCCACGAGATCGAGGACCACACCTTTAGCCACGTTCAATTCAAGCTGTTCGCCAAGCAGCACGGCCCGGATGGCATCGTGGGTGACGTGGACCGCGCCTCGGACCTGATCAAGGGAGTCACCGGACACCGCGCGGAATTCGTGCGTCCCCCCGACC
>DASTGW010000552.1:0-6348 GCA_035718705.1 Terriglobales bacterium
TAATCGTTCAGCATGCTGACGATATCTTCGGCGTCCATGGCGGCGGAGATTCGGGTGAAGCCGCGTATGTCGGAGCACAGAACCGATACCTCAGAGCGCTCGCCGCCGAGGCGCAGCTTCCCCTGATGTGCCCGTTGCAGCAGCCGTCGACGGACCTGCGGAGAAAAGTTGGTCAACAGGCGCTCCAGGACTTCGCCGTTGGAGGCGAGCTTGACCTGCAGCTCCCGATTGGCGATAGCGAGCGCCAGTTGGTGGGCGACAGCCGTCGCAAAGTAAAGATCGTCGGTCGAAAACTTCGTCCTGGGCTCCGAACTATCAAGGCAAACCACCCCGAGCACTTCTTTATCGGCAATCAAGGGAACATAGATACCCGACTGAAGGTCAGACGCCAGTTGGCTGGTCGTGAGGTCCGATGTGCGTTGCCACACAAACGCCCGGCGATCCTCTATCGCTTTCCTTGCACAAGTGAGACTGATCCTGTGAGGGCAGCACGGGGCGTGCGCCTTGAGCAACAGGTCGTCTTTATTGTTAGGCGCGGTCATCAAGACACTGCCGCGCTCAGCCTGGGGCAAGAGCTTAAGCAATTCCTCGCAGAATGCCTGCAATACCGGTTCGATACGCGACTTCGCTCCCATCTCCCAGCTCAGTTCACAAAGCTTCGCAAAGCGATTCGTAAACTGCTGTTGTCCTGATGTAACGACAGAAGTATCCGCCGCAATCATCTGGGAAATCTCGATGTCTCTGGTGTCGTCGTCTTCCGGGACACGCCTGGGGAGCCGTTCGCGCAGGCAATTCCCGATCCCGGCCAGGTCACTCTCCGCGGCATTTTCGACGAGCAGGCGAAAGAACGTTACAGCCGAGACGAACGTTTCTCCGTTTCTTTCCGCTGTCGCACTCGCCAGCTCGAAGACCTTCTTCAGCTGCGTTGAACGGCTCATAGTCCGCTTCTGAGCCGCAGGAACGGCCGCCCGTTCATAACTACTGAAGTCCGGCGTCAATCCCCGCCAAATTTCGGCGAGTTTGCGGGACTCTTCTTTGATCTCCTGCAGTTGAGCTGGGGGCTTCGGGAGGGAGCGGCTCGTTATCTTCTCCAGTTGAAATAAGCCGTAGAGAAGATGACCAGGCTCGATGAACTCGCTGCCGCAACGCATGGCGGTATCGGCCCCGATTTGCCAGGCTGCGTCCACTGCGGCGGAGATTCGAACAGGTGCCATCTTCCAGTCTCCGCTGCACTTTATCGCGAGTACAACACGAACGCCAGTCTTGCCCGCGACACCTTTCCTGTATATGCTCGGCAACTTTCATGACTCAGCCACTGGATCCGGATCCGAATGCAGGAGCGGCCGCGCGCGCCGCCAGGACGCAGACTGGCAATGAATCTGGCGAGGGCCAGTCCACCCAGGCTGAGTCGATCCATGCCATTCGTAGCATGGACTTCGATTCGGCAGGACGCACCGGAACGGACGCCGAAGCCCCTTTGGCAAGCTCACCACCCGCCTCTCGTTTCGCCCCAGGAACCATCCTTCTAAACCGATTTGAGGTGATCCGCTATATCGCGCGCGGTGGAATGGGCGAAGTGTATGAAGTTGTGGATCGGGTGGTCGACCGCACCATGGCTCTGAAGAAGATCGTCCCGGAAGTCGCCCACGACTCACGGATGATCGAGCAACTGAAGCAGGAGATCAACAACGCCCGCAACGTTACTCATCCCAATGTGTGCCGCGTGTTTGAAGTTTTCGAGGACGGGCAAATTCCGCCGGGATACCTGCTCACCATGGAACTTCTAGAAGGTGAAACGCTGGCCGCATTGCTCCGTCGCAACGGCCCCATGACACCCGACAAACTGATGCCGATTATTCGCCAAATGGCAGCGGGTCTGGAAGCCGTTCACAAGGCCGGCATCGTGCATCAGGATTTCAAAACCGCGAACGTGATGCTGGTTAAGACAGACGAGGACGATCGCGTCGTCGTGACCGATTTCGGTCTGGCCGTGAACCTGCGCGCCAAAGACGGAACACCGGGAATGGCTGGAGGCACGCCTGCTTACATGTCCCCCGAGCAGGCAAAGCGCAACAACACAATCGATAAGCGCGCCGACATCTACGCCTTCGGCGTCGTCATCTACGAGTTGCTCACCGATCACTTCCCTGTCGAAGGCCGTTCCGCTTCGGAAGTGATGGACAACAAGCAGCACACTAAACCCATTCCACCTAGCAAATATTGCTCGAAGCTGCCGGGACACTGGGAACGAACAGTCTTGAGATGTCTCGAAATCGAACCGGAAAAGCGATTTTCGACCGTCGATGAAGTGATCGCTGCGCTGGAGCAGCGGGCGGAAAAACGCAAACGTCGAAAGATGATTCTGGCCACGGCAGCCTTAGTGCTTGCGGTCATCGCGGGAGTTGGTGGCTCGCTGCTGAGACGGTATCTGCTCACGCATCGAACGCCCTCCTTGGCGGTGGTCGGCGTTACCAATCAAGGCAAACCCAATTTCGACTATCTTGCGACCGAAATCACCGAGTCTCTTTCGCAAAATCTTTCTACCTCGAAAGATATGACTGTGACGTCCTCTGACGACGTCAGTCAGATCAAGGGCGAGTTCCCTGCCCTCATGACGGCGAATCTGGAACGTGAAGACCTCTCCGGGTTTCGCCAGGCCACAGGCGCGGACTACCTGATCGTTGGCCACTACAGCGTTCTCGATCCAGCGTCGAAGCGTCTCGCGATCGATCTTAGAGTGCTTGGCCCGAAGGGAGAAACGGTCGGCAGCTTGATTCACTTCGAAGGGGCGGAATCGGAAACACGTGGTCTGATTGCCCACTCGGCTGACGAGATACGGAAGCGGCTCGGCACCATGCTTCTACCCGAGATGGAAGCGGAAGAAGCTGCCAACATCTACCCTACCGACATCCGCGCAAAGAAACTGTATTTCGAAGGACTATCGTCGCTGCGATCAATGAATGCTGGCGAAGCGCTGAAAAACTTCAAGAGCGCCGCCAATATAGAGGATAAGAATGCAGCCACGCACGAGGCGACCGCGCGTGCCTTCATGATGCAAAAGAGCTTTGGTCAAGCGAGGCTTGAGGCGCAGAAAGCGCAACAGCTAGCAGAACACTCACAACTCCCTCGCGAAACTGTGATGCTATTGGAATCACGCACAGCGGAAATCGAAGACGACTGGCCGAATGCGATACAGAAGCTCGACGCTCTCTATCAACTCAGCCGCGATAAAGCTCATTACGGGCTTCTGCTCGCACGCGCACAGGTGCAGGGCATGCGATCGGCAGATGCGCTGAATACCTTGTCAGCTCTGAAGAAACTTCCGCCGCCTGCAGGGGACGATCCGCGGATTCCCCTCACGGAAGCGCAAGCCTATTCCGTCCTTGGGGATTATCCAAATGAAGCCAAGGCAGCTGTTCGCGCCCTAAGCTTGGCAAAAGAACGAAACTGGAAGCTGATGCAAGCGACAGCAAACCTGGAACTCTGCTGGGCGCAGCAACGCATGTCAAATGTGCAAGCGGCGATGTCTTCCTGCAATGACGCACATCATCTGTTCGAAACTTCCGGCGATCCCGTGAATGCTGCGGTAGTTCTCAACAACATCGCGAACTGGCAAGTGCGAGCCGGAAACCTGGAACAGGCGCGCGACTTGTACCAGACCGTGATCAAAATTACAGCGAACGCGGAAGACAAAATGGACAACGCCGGCGCTCACCTGAACCTCGCCGGAACGCTGCTTCGCTTGAACGATTATGACGGCGCCGGCCAACATGTGGAGCACGCATTGGAGATGTCTTCCAGGATGTCAGACTCCTATGACACCGGAAGAGCGCACTTGATCCGTGCTGAAATTCTGCGATCCAAGGGAAATCTGCAAGAAGCAATGAGCGAATCTCAACAGGCTCTGGATGTGGCCACTCAGATACAGGACCGCGACACGCAAGCCAGCGCCTGGAGCAATCTTGCGCTCTATCGTCGGTCGCTCGGACAACTCGACCCAGCCCTCGACGCCCTTAATCACGCACTGACTCTAAGAAAGGACCTGCAGGACAAATCAGGCATCGCCGACAGCCTGGAGCAATATGGCGATATCTCTTTCCAGAAAGGCGAACTCGACCCGGCGCGCCGCTACTACAACGATGCCATCGCGCAACGAGATCAAAACGAAAAAGCCGCTCTGGCTCAGCTCTGGCTCTCTCTGGCCATGGTTGAGGCTGAAACCGGAGACGGCTCGGCTGCGCTGAAGCATGCCTGGAGCGCGGCCGAAGAGTACAAGGCCGAGAAGGATGACGAATCGCGTGTCGATGCACTCGCTTCCATGCTTCACATTGCTGTGTCCACAAAAGATATGAATCGCGCGCAACAACTCGATGCCGAATTAGCGACGGTCAAACCGGAAGATCAGGAAGTGCAGGACGACCTCTCGCTGGCACGAGCCGAGTACGCGCTCGCGACCCACAATGCCAAACTCGCCCTTGATCTCCTGGAGGGCGACCTCGACCAGAAGACCTACCTCGCATTGAATCGCCGATTGGTTCACGGACGTGCTCTCCGCGCTAGTGGAGAGCGCGCAAAGGCAGCGAGCGAATTGGCTGCGGTACATCGCGATGCGATGAGAGCGGGTTTTAAACTTTTAGCTAGTAAGGCGCTCGCAAACTAGCTTTTCCGCTTGACCATCGTTCCGGCACTTTTCATAATGACGCACTTTTCCCGGGGAATGGATGGCGTCCGCCACACCAGCTTTTGAGGTATCCGAGCCGTGCGCCGTGTATATAACTTCGTCCTGTTGTCAGTCACATGTGTGCTGTTGTGCCTTCCCACGTACGCAGTTCGCAAACGCGGAAGCGTGCCCAGTTCCGAGCACGGCAGCAACGCAGCCACCAACTGCCCAGTGGTAAATGGGAATTTCAGTACACCCCTGGTGGCCTTTCTGGACGGTACCTCAACAGACCCCAATATTTGCAATGACGGCTTCGGCACAACCTACAACATCACCTATCCCAACCTGTCATCAGGGTCGATTTCCGGCACCGGCTTCACAGTGACGATGACACCGGCTTTGTGGGGCAACGGTGGTCTAGAAACCCTGGTTCGCATTACTTTTAACGCCCCGGCAAATTACACCCTCAACACCATCGCGATTTCAGGTAACTTCAGCTTCTCTTACATTGCCTGCTCGCAAAGTAGCCCCAACCTGAATCCCAACGGACAACCGCCGAGTCCCTCAGGATTCCCCTGTGTCACATCACCTGTGGTGACCATCCCCCAGGCGCACGTGAACGTCGATCATTACGAGTACAACGACAACACGCTCACTGCGCAACAGCCTGATCCCATCACGTTCGCCGAATCCGGCCGGAACGTCACGATCCTGGATTTGGTCAACGTTCACGGGGGCAGCAGTATCTATCTTCAATTGGGCGGAATACCAAATGTTCAGGCCGTAATTGATGCCGCCAATCAAATCTTCGCGGCGTGGGGTTTCGGTTCTTTTGATTCCACCAACAGCCTGAACCTCAGTTCTGCGAACGTCCATCTCACCGTCACCGACGGCAGCGGCAATCGTCTCGATGCCGGCGGACTTACATTCAGTCATCCGTGCAACACAGTCCCCTGTCCAGCACCCGCCAATGATTCAGTTAACTCTCCGACACAGATCAGCGGCAACAACTTCAGCGCCGGAAGCTATCAACAAACGATCGACATCTCAGGCGCCACGCACGACGCCAATGATCCCTCGTTGACCCAGACGAGCATTCTCGGCGCTGCCAACTGCTACGACGGCACCAGCACCACCGACGTATTCGGCGCAGGTGAATTGCCGTTCGCATCTCGCACGGTCTGGTATTCGTTCACGGCAGCAGCAGCCGGATCTGTAACCCTCAATACCGAAGCCAGTCGGTTCGACACGCGCCTCGCCGCCTACGACGGCAAGCCGACGTCGGGAACGGCTTCGCTGCTCTGTGCGGACGACACGTCCACCGGCGCCAGCACATTCGAGTCACAGGCGAAGATGACCCTGAGTACCACCGCGGGCCACACCTACTACATCATGGCCAGTGAAGCGCCGAAGCCGAGAGGCACGGTGCTCGACAGTAGTGGTGCAGTCGTCGACGCGCAAGGCCAGCCGGCAACTCCGCCCACCGCCTTCGCTACTTCAGCAATCCCGGGCGCCACCAACGCTGTTCTCTCTTTCCAGCTCTCGACGACAGGCGCCGTTCTTTCCGCGGGCAAAACTTCTCTGTCGTTCTCACCGCAACGCGTGGGCACCACGAGTTCAGCTCTGGATGTGACTCTAAGTTCAGCCAGCGGAAGCGTGAATAGCATTACTGCCAGCGGCGGCTCTGA
>DASTGW010000553.1:0-3159 GCA_035718705.1 Terriglobales bacterium
AGCGCTCCGGAACTGAAACACGACGACTACGCCAACGTCGACGTGAAAGGAAAGATCGTTGCCATCATGGCCGGCGCGCCCGAAGCGTGGGAGACCACTACCCGCGCCTACTATTCGTCTGGCTATCTGAAGGGCAAGTTCGCCGCGGAGCACGGGGCTATCGGCATGATCTCTCTGTGGACGCCCGACTTCGATCCGCACTATCCTTGGGCCGCTTTCCTTCGTAACTCCAAATTCCCAGCCTTTAACGTAATCGATAAAACCGGAAAGCCGAAAGACTCTTACGAACAGATTCGCGGCTCGGTTGCGGTACCCGTCGCCAAATCAAAGCAACTGCTCTCGAGCGCTGGTTTGGACATAGATGAGGTGGTCAAGAAGGCGACCACGGGCGAGTACGTGAGCAAGGCGTTGCCGGTCCGGGCACAGATTCACCTCGTCACCGAACACAAGGATGCGAGCAGTCCGAATGTTGTCGCCATGCTGCCCGGATCCGATCCCAAGCTGAAAGACGAGTACGTTCTTTACTCCGCGCACCTGGACCACATCGGCATCAGCGCGCCGGACAATGGCGACAGCATCAATAACGGTGCCTACGACAATGCCAGCGGTACGGCGGCGGTAATCGAGATCGCTCGCGCCTTCAGCCAGATGCCCAAAGCTCCGCGGCGATCCATCATCTTCCTTAATGTCACTGGCGAGGAAGAGGGTTTGCTTGGTGCGTACTACTTCAGTCTGAACCCGACGGTGCCGATCAAGAACATCGTGGCCAATATCAATCTGGACGAAATCGCCGCCTTGTATCCGCTGAAGGACATTGTTGCCCTGGGCGCCGAGCACTCCACCATGAATGACGACGTAATGGCGGCAAGCAAGCAGGTCGGCTTCGAGATCAGTCCCGATCCCTTCCCGGAGGAGACATACTTCATCCGGAGCGACCAGTTCCCGTTCGTTCGGCAAGGAATACCAGCGGTCTTCATCGGACCAGGCATGAAGAGCAGCGATCCGAAGGTAGACGGTCACGCAATCTATATGAACTGGCTGCAGCACATCTACCACACGCCTCATGACGAGATCACCTTGCCATTCGATTGGCCGTCGAACGTACGCTTGGCGCAGCTGAACTTCATCATCGGTAACCGGATCGCTAACGCGACCAGCCGACCGGCATGGAAGAAGAACGACATCTTCCAGCAGAAGTTCGGCGGGCAGGTACAGAGCGACTAAGAAGTTTTAAACTGAAGACGGCACGCGCACCGGGCGCGTGCCGTCTCGTCTTAGCGATCGTAGTCAGCCGAACTCCTGATCAGGACTGCTGTTTTCGCTGCTGAAATCCGCTACAGCTGAACTCTTCAACAGAGATTGGTGCCCTTAGTCACCGGCTGATTAAAAATTAATCACCCGGAATTGTGAGCCTCATCACAGCACCGAACTCCCTGAAAGTCCGACACTTGGCGTGAAAGAACTGCCAGACCGCACCAATTCAGTACGGCAGGCAGGAAATCATCCCAAACCCGGAATCCGGGAGGAGACTAGCAATAATGAAGATTACGAAACTGACTATCCTGGTGCTGGCGATCGCAGTGGCTCTGTTCGTGATGGTTCCGAGCCTATCCTGGGCCGCCGAAGATGGCGCGGCTGTTTACAAGACCAAGTGCGCTGCCTGCCACGGTGCCGATGGCGCCGGCAAAGTTGGACCCGCCCTGAAGGGCAACAAGCTGTCGGCTGACCAGGTGTCTGCTCTGGTCGCCAACGGCGAGGCTGGCAAGAAAGCTCCGCACACCAAGGCCGTCTCGGGCGTTACCGCTGAGCAGGCGAAGGCTGTTGCTGAGTTCGTAAAAGGCTTGAAGTAAGAGGTTTGAAGTAACTGGCGTTGATTGCATCGCCGGCTTTGACCGGCGCGGACCAAAGCTGAAGCTTCTATAAAACACCAAACTATGATTTGGTGAAGTGGTCAGGCCGGCAGGCCCCCCCGATGTTCAACTGCCGAAACCTGGCACCCCCTGCGGAATTCTCTCGGGCACGGTCTCCCCAAGACCGTCCCGAGAACCTTCCTGCTCCAGCCGGTCACGCGCTCGGCCGTAAAATTCACGATCCATTAGCCCCGATCGTTCCCGCCCTCCGTTAACGGGGTTCTTTTCCCGGAGCCCTATTTCATGAGCAAGGCACTCCTCTACGACGCCACGCTCTGCATCGGCTGCAAACAATGTGAACAGGCCTGTGCAGAAGAGAACAAGCTGCCCTACGACGACAAAGTCGCCGCCGAGACGCAGCAATCGGACCACAAGTTCACCGTGGTTCTCACCAAGAACGACAAGTACATGCGCCGTCTGTGCATGAACTGCGAAGATCCCGCCTGCGCGTCGGTGTGCCCTGTCGCCGCCTTGCGGAAGACCTCTGAAGGTCCCGTCATCTACGAAGCCAGCCGCTGCATGGGATGCCGCTACTGCATGGTGGCCTGCCCCTTTGGCGTGCCGAAATACGAATGGGGCAAACTGAACCCCAAAGTCCAAAAGTGCACCATGTGCGGTATCAACCGGGTTTCACAGGGCAAGCAGACGGCTTGTGCCGAGATCTGCCCCACGGGCGCAACCAAGTTTGGAGACCGCGAACAACTGCTGGCCGAAGCCAAGAAGCGCATCGCCGACAATCCGTCTAATTACGTTCCTCATATCTATGGTGCTGAAGAAGTCGGCGGCACTTCTGTTCTTCTGCTCTCCAGTGTCGAGGTTTCAGAATTTGGTTACCCGAAGGCCCTGCCCGACGATGCCCTCCCGCTTCGTACCTATAAGGTTCTCTCCCGCATCCCGGACTTCGTGCCCCTCGGCACGATCATGCTGGGCGGTGTCTGGTGGATTACCCATCGCCGCGAGGAAGTCGCAGCGGCCGAAGCTAAGAACGGCAAGGGAGGCAAGTAATGAAATTCAAACTGACTTTCTGGCGAGTGATCTTTGCCGTCACCATGCTGCTCGGCGTATACGCGACCTATGTCCGGTTCTTCCACGGACTCGGTGCTTCCACCAACCTGAGTGATCAGTTCCCCTGGGGCGTGTGGATAGGTTTTGACGTTCTTTGCGGCGTCATGCTCGCAGCGGGGGGCTTCACCCTCACGGCTGCCGTCCACATCCTCAACATCAAGCGTTGGAAGCCCATCGTGCGTCC
>DASTGW010000554.1:0-3459 GCA_035718705.1 Terriglobales bacterium
GAGTTGTTGGAAGGCGTAACGCTCAAGCACATGATCACCGGCAAGCCGCTGGAGTTGGAAACGATCCTCAACGTCGGCGGACAGATTGCCGATGCGCTCGACGGCGCCCACAGCAAGGGGATCATCCATCGCGACATCAAGCCGGCGAATATCTTCGTTACCGACCGTGGACTGGCGAAAGTTCTAGACTTCGGACTGGCGAAGCTTCCCGGCGAAGCCTCGCAGAGTTCCGCGACGCAAACAGCGGAGCACCTCACCAGTCCCGGAACAACGCTGGGGACCGTCGCCTACATGTCGCCGGAGCAGGTGCGGGCCAAGGACCTCGATCGTCGCACCGATCTGTTCTCGTTCGGGGCGGTGCTCTACGAGATGGCGACCGGTGCGCTCCCATTTCCCGGCAGCAGCACAGGGGATATTTTTGACGGCATCCTGAATCGCGTGCCCACCGCGCCTGTGCGGCTCAATCCCGAAGTCCCGGAAGAGCTGGAGCGCATTATCGACAAGTGCCTGGAGAAGGATCGCGACGTGCGCTACCAGAGCGCGGCGGATCTCGCTGCGGACTTGCGGCGGCTGAAGCGTACGACCGAGTCGGCGAAGATCGCCGGCGAGCGTCCGACCGAGACGGGTTTGAAGCCAGGGCGCCGTTCGCACCTGCCGTTTGTCTACGTTGGTATGGGGGTGCTGGCCGTGATTGCCTTCACCCTGATCTTCTTTCAGCAACGCACCGCCACGCGGCATCCGGCGAGCCCGGCTGGATTTGGGTCGGTTGCGGTACTGCCGTTCAACAGCGATCCTGCGGGGACGGAATACCTGAGCGACGGCATCGCCGGCGGGTTGAGATACACACTGTCCGAGATCCCTAATCTCAAGGTCATCTCCAGCAGTTCGGTGCTGCAGTATCGCGGGAAGACGGTGAGTCCGCAGCAGATTGCGAAAGAGTTGAATGTGGCGGCGGTGGTGACGGGCAGCTTCCGCAAGACCGGAGACGACATCGTGGTGCAGGCGGAACTGGCCGATACCCACGATGGCAGCCTGCTTTGGGGACAGCAGTTTACCGGCAAGGCGACGAATGTTGCCGCCGTACAGGACGAAATGGCGGCGTCGATCCGCAATCGTTTTAACTTTGCGCCTGGATCGGAGAAGACAAAGCAGGGAAGAGATCCAGAAGCTTACGAGGCATACCTGCGCGGACAGTACGATCGCGTGAAGTTCACGCCCGAGTCGGTGAAGAAGGCGCTGGCCGAGTTCCAGGCCGCAACTGCCAAGGATTCGAACTTCGGGGAAGCGCATGCCGAGGCAGCGTTCGCATGGTTCCTTTTGGCGCAGCCTCTGAACGCCCTCAACAATCGCGACGAAGGCATGCAAAGAGCGAAAGAAGAAGCTCAGCGTGCGCTTTTGATCGACGACAACATCGCATTGGCGCACTCGGTGATGGGATGGGTTTCCTGTTTCTACGATTGGGACTGGGCCGCATCCGAAAGGGAGTATCAGAGAGCGTTGAAGATTAATCCCAATCTCGCTGAAGCTCATCTCGGCCACGCCTTTCTGTTGAACATTCAAGGCAAGCATGACGAAGCGATCGTCGAGGCGAAACGGGCGGTCGAGCTGGCTCCCCTCGATCTTTCCATCCGCACGGCGTTGGCCGAGCAGTACGGGAACGCCGGTCGCTATGAAGACGCCGCCCAGGAATGCATTGAAGTGCTGAAGATCGATCCACAGTTCGCGCGCGGATACCAGGTGCTGTCGTGGGCGTACGAGCACCAGGGCAAAGACGACCAGGCCATCACGGCCGAAGAGCAGTACCTGAAAATAGCCGGTGCGACCGCGAAGGAGATCGCCGACATGAAGCGCCTGTATCAGAAGGGTGGAATGAAGGCCATCCATCGGGCCGACATTGAAAGTTATCTGAAAGACCCCAGCACCGGCGATACCTACGCGTTGGCAACGCTCTACGCTTCCGTCGGAGAGAAGGACCAGGCCATCAAGTATCTGCAGAAGTCCTACGAGAACCGGAACGGCAGCATGATCTTCCTCGGCGTGGCGAAAGAGTTTCAACCGTTGCGCAACGATCCGCGATTTAAGGCGCTGCTGCAGAGGATGAAGTTGCCGGAAGCGGGCTAGTGGCCGAGAAAATGAAGCTCAAGCGTACTCCCAACGCCGGGCCAGCCGCCGCGCGATCAAGAACAGCACGACACCGATGCCGAGCAGAACCGCGACTTGCGGCCAAAGGTGCGAAATTGGCTCATCGCGCCAGAACACCTTGGTGAAGCCGTCGATGGCCCAGGCGTTGATGGTCAGCAGTCCCGCTTTCTGCATCGCGGGCGGCATCAGAAAACGCGGGAACATACTTCCGCCGATGGATGACATCACCAGGATTAACAACGTGGAGAGTGCCCCAAGCTGCGCGCGAGTTTTGCACACGCTGGCGAGCAGCAGTCCGAAGTTCGCCACTGCGAACGCGCTGCATACTCCCATCACGACGAAGCCGGAGAGGTGCGGAAGGAAGTCGAGCCGGAAGACGAGCCACGCCCACAGGAACATCAGAACGAGTTGGGCAAAGGCGAGCGTTGTGCAATAAATCATCTTGCCGGCCAGCAGAGTCGTCATGGTTACGCGTGAGCTCAACACCCGGTCGAGCGTGCCGCTCTCGGCCTCGTCAAGCAACGACCCGCCGGCCCCGCTCGCGGTGAACAGCAGGAACATCACGCCGATCGCTGCCGCGTAAAAGGAAATCATCGGCCGGTCCTTGTGCTCGCCCACCACATCGCGACTTTGGATCGTGAGGAAGCTGCGGTCGGAACTTTGCGTTTGCGCATTCTGCCCGGGGGCGCGCTCTGCTTCGTTCCACCGTTGCATGTTGTCTTGAAGTGTCTTCTTTTGCTCGGGCGTCAGGCCGCCGGCATACATGTCCATGTACCTGGTGCCTTGCTCCGCCATCGCTTGGGGTAGCGAGGTCATGGCGACTTTCTGCAGCAGACCGGCAACCATCGATGGTGCGACCATGTCGCTCGGATCTTTCAACAGTTGCAGCGCGGTCGTGGATTGAGTTCCGGAGAAGTCGATCGGATTCTTGCCCCAGCCGGCGGGAATGATCACCGCGATCGGGACCTGTCCCGTGCGCACCGCCGTCTCTGCCGTGCCAGCCGTATAGTCCGGCTGCGCTATGCCGTTCTTGTCCGACGGACGTGTAACAACCCGCAGCGATTTCTCGCGTTGCATGCCGCGAACGAGCTGTTGCGAAGCGGTGCTGTGGTCCTCGTCGACCACCGCCACCGTCACTTTGGGCAGCGAGTCGCGACGGCCGCCGAAGATCACGGCAAAGATGCTGAAGAACGCCAGCGGCAGTACGAAGCTCAATATCAGCGAGCCACGGTCGCGTCGGATGGCGCTTAGTCCGGTTTTGAAGATGGCGGAGATCAATCTCGCAACTCCCTTCCGGTAAGGTGCAGGAAAACCGAT
>DASTGW010000555.1:0-7449 GCA_035718705.1 Terriglobales bacterium
TGTTGTGTCTGCCGGCCACGGCGCAGGAAGGAGTGTCAGTCCAGCAGGCGCAGCAGAATTCCAGCCGACGCATTCCCGGGGAAGCCAGTCGAAGAATGCTGTCTGCCATGATGGGAATGGTGCAGGCTACCGACGACCGCACGCTGCCCGGAACAGTGATCGTACTCACCAGCGAAGATGGCAAACGCGCCACTGCGATGGCCGGTGGAGATGGCATCTTCCGCGTCGCAGGACTCACGCCCGGTGTGTATTCACTCAAGGCGACGCTCGATGGTTTCGAAGAGGTCACCCAGGAAGGCATTCGACTTGGGCCTGGAGATGTGCTCGCCGTTGAACTTCGGCTGAAGGCCACCGGCGAGCCGAAGAAGCGCGATCGCGAGATTGCATCGGTTCCGGGATCAGGCGGACCTTCGGAACTGCCACCGTATCGCGAGATCAGCCGGCGGAACATGGCGCCCAAGCCGCAAGAGCCAGAGGTCGCGTCGTCTGAGAAGAACACAGTGCCCCGACCTAATCGATGGGTACTGGATTATCCCGAGTGGGACCGCTATCCAGGACGCGATGGCGAATATCCTTACGTGTTTGGGCGCTGGTTCGACCCGTTCAACCGTAATAAGTTGAAGGGCGACTACCCTATCCTCGGCAACAACACGTTCTTTGCGTTCACAGGAACCAGTACGACGGCGCTCGACTTTCGTCGGTTGTACGTCCCCAGCAACGTGGCTTCGCGTCGACCCGGCAGCGAAGAATTCTTCGGGCACGGCGGGCAGGCGTTCATCGCGGAAACGGTTCGGCTCTCCTTTGATTTGTTTCATGGCGACACGTCGTTCAAACCGATTGACTGGCAAATCCGCATTACACCGGCCGCGAACGTGAACCAGATTTGGACGGCAGAGCGCGGGATTGTCAGCCCTGATGTGCGGAACGGAACGTCGCGTACTGATGGACACGTTGGGCTGCAAGAGGCGTTTGCTGAAGTAAAGCTCAAGGACCTTAGTTCGAACTTCGATTTCATTTCTGTGCGCGCCGGCATTCAGCAATTCACGAGCGACTTTCGCGGCTTCATCTTCTCCGACGAGCAGCCGGGACTGCGCCTCTTCGGCAACCTGCGCAACAACCGTATTCAGTACAACCTCGCCTATTTCTATCTACTGGAGAAGAACACCAACAGCGGCTTGAACACGTTCGAGCCGCGCGATCAGCAGGTAGGCATAGCGAACGTTTACATTCAGGACTTCTTCGCCCACGGCTACACGGCCTCGTTCAGCTACCACTTCAATCACGACCAGGCTACGCTGCATTACGACGACAACGGCTTCCTGGTGCGCCCGGCCCCGATTGGTGCGGTGACACCGCATGACATCCAAGCCCACTATCTCGGTTGGTCGGGCAGCGGACACATCGGACGGCTGAACGTAAACCACGCGTTCTACCAGGTGCTCGGGCACGATCAACTCAATCCGATTGCCGGCAAGCGGACCGACATCAATGGCCAGTTTGCAGCGGTCGAGCTGTCGATCGATAAAGATTGGCTGCGACCGCGAGCGGCGTTCCTGTTTTCATCAGGCGATCGCAATCCGACAGACAAAGATGCCCGCGGTTTTGATTCCATCGTAGAAGCGGAGTCGTTCGCCGGCGGTATCTTCAGCTTCTTCAACCGCGAAGGCATCCGGCTGACCGGAACTGGCGTTGCGCTCACCGCGCCCGAGAGCTTTATCCCCAGCTTGAGATCGAGCAAGGAAGAAGGACAGGCAAACTTCGTGAATCCCGGGCTATTTTTGTGGAACGCCGGCCTTGATGCCGACGTTACGCAAAACTTGAAGGCGATCACGAATTTCAACGTGATGAGGTTCCAACACACAGACCCGCTTGAGTACCTGCTCTTCCAATCTAAGATTCCATCGAGCGTAGGTCTCGATTACAGCATTGGGTTTGTTTATCGTCCGAAGCTTTCTGACAACATGACTTTCACGTCGGGCATTTCGGGTTTCACGCCCGGTGCAGGACTTCGCAAGATCTATACCGGAAGGACATTGGTATCGGCGTTCTCGGCAATACGGTTCCAGTTCTAATGGCTAGAAATCGACAACAGCTGTGCTGGCTGGCTATGGCCATGATGGTGATGTTTGCCATCACGTTGGCTGGTGCTGCTGCGCCCAGGCAGCAGGAGCCAACGCGCCAGGCACTGTCGCTCGAATCCAATGATCCCGAAACCGTCGCCGTTCGCAATACTGGATGCATGAGCTGTCACACTCAGACGGACAGTGCGAGTATGCATCCGACGAACACCGTTCACATCGCCTGCGTCGATTGCCACGGTGGCAACGGCGAGATCAAAGTCGCCGACGGAGCCAAGGCCGATAGCCGCGAGTATCAGGACGCCAAAAACAAGGCTCACGTGCTTCCTTCGAAGCTGAAGATGGAAGGCGGTGCAGTTCCGCCGCGAGTGTATGCAGGCTGGCTAAAGGAAAGTGCTGAATACGTGCGCTTCGTGAATCCCGGCGATCTGCGCGTGGCTGACCAGACGTGCGGATCATCCGGATGCCACGTGAATGAAGTGCGCAAGGTACGCCTCAGCATGATGACGCACGGCGCCATGCTTTGGGAGGCTGCGCTCTACAACAACGGCGGATATCCATATAAGGATGCACACTACGGCGAGAGCTACGGACGTGACGGCAAGCCGCAACGAATTCAGACATGGCCCCCTCCAACCGAGGAAGAAACTCTAAACAAGGGCATTCTTCCCTACCTCGAGCCGTTACAGCGCTGGGAAACGTCCGAGCCGGGCAACGTTCTGCGGGTTTTCGAGCGCGGAGGCGAAGCAAAGCCTGAGCTGGGAATCGAAAATAAAGAAGAAGATGCCGGACGGCCTGACGTGAAGCTGGGCAATCGCGGCTTCGGCACGCAGCTTCGCACCGACCCTGTCTTCCTGGGATTGCAGAAAACGCGCCTTCTCGATCCGATGTTGTCATTCCCCGGCACGAACGACCAACCCGGCGATTATCGGCACAGCGGTTGCACCGCGTGCCACGTTATCTATGCCAACGACCGAAGCGAAGAGCATTCGGCTTGGGCAGCGAAGTTCGGCCACGGCGGGCTCTCAGCTTCGGTGGATCCGACGATCCCGAAGAATGCGCCGGGGCATCCGATCAAGCATGTGCTAACGAAGGCCATCCCTTCGAGCCAGTGCATCGTCTGTCACATCCATCCGGGCACCAACATGGTGGCCACCTACTTTGGCTACACCTGGTGGGACAACGAAGTGGATGGCAAGTTCATGTACCCCAAGCAAGAGCACGATCCCAGCGAAAAGGAGATGCAGGCGATCCGGCAACGCAACCCGGAAAGCTCTTCCTTGCGCGGGCTTTGGGGCAACGAGAAATTCCTGGAGCAAGTTGGCAGCCCGGAATTCAACGCCAAGCTCGACAAAACGCAATTTGCCGACTTCCACTCACATGGCTGGATCTTCCGCGCCGTCTTCAAACACGACCGCAAAGGCAACCTGCTCGACAAGGACGACAAACTCGTCGCAAATGACGATCCCGATAAATTCAAGAAGGCCGTTCATCTAAAGGACATCCATCTTGAGAAGGGCATGCAGTGCGTCGACTGCCACTTCGAGCAGGACTCGCACGGCAACGGCAAACTCTATGGCGAAACACGGAACGCGATTGAGATCACGTGCGTCAACTGTCACGGCGACATCGACGGCTACGCCAAGCTGATCACCACCGGTCCGGCGGCGCCCCCGGGCGGCACAAACCTGGCACGTCTTCGAACCAGTGACGGCCGTCTGCGCTTTTACTGGAAAGAAGGAAGGCTGTACCAGCGTTCCGTGGTCGAGCCGAACATGGAGTGGGAAGTTATCCAGACGAAGGACACCGTTACTCCCGGCAACGTCCATTACAGTGAGAAGTCACGCTACGCGAAGACCGTCTTAAAAGATGGCCAGACGTGGGGCGCATCTCCCGACGATAAGACGAAGCTCGCGCACAGCGACAGCAAGATGACCTGCGCGAGTTGCCACAGTTCGTGGACGACCACCTGCTTTGGTTGCCATCTGTCGATGGTCGCCAACCGTCGCATGCCGATGCTGCACAACGAAGGCACGATGACGCGCAACTGGACGAGCTACAACTTCCATG
Organism: Terriglobales bacterium; assembly: GCA_035718705.1. GTDB lineage: Bacteria > Acidobacteriota > Terriglobia > Terriglobales > Acidobacteriaceae > DATMXP01. Next base: position 4,149 of record DASTGW010000555.1, read on the forward strand.
TTCTGCGCGATGACGCCTACATGCTTGGCATCGACGGCACCGTGACTGGCAATAAAGTTTCTCCGGTGCGTTCGGCGTGCGCGATCGTGGTCAGTTCGCAGAACGCGAACCGCGACTGGTTGTACTACGGACAGCAAACGGTTTCCGCCGAAGGTTTCAGCGGACAGGCTTTCAGTACGTATGTGCCTCACACGGTTCGTTCGAAGGAAACGAAACAGTGCTCTGATTGCCACGTTTCGAAATCGAACGACAACAACGCGTGGATGTCGCAGGTGCTGCTGTTTGGCACTGGTTATCTGAATTACATGAGCCGCTGGGCATGGGTCGCAACGGGCAATAAAGGATTCGAGACCATAGGTATCGCGGAGCGTGATGAGCCACCCGCCATTTACGGCAGTGAGTTGCATGAGATCGCCTATCCTGCGCGTTACAAGAAGTTTGAAGAGGATAAGCGCGAGTTGCATGAGTCGTACGAACACACCGGCAAGGAAGTTCTCGACTTGCAGTTGCGTGGCGAGTATCTCTATGCCGCGATGGGCGCTGGTGGGTTCCGCATCTTCGACGTCGCCAACATCGATAACAAAGACTTCTCCGAGCGCATGACGACAGCACCTGTGTCGCCGCTGGGTCAGCGCTTCTACGTGAAGACGAAGTACGCGACGTCGGTCACCACGCCCACCACACTCGGAGTCGATCCTACGCGCATTCGTTTCAAGCAGAATCAGGAACAACCAATCCACCTCATCACCGGATTCCTCTACGTCACCGACAAATACGAGGGTCTGGTGGTGGTCGGCAACAGTGACCCGAAGAATCCGGGAGTGGCGACTCTGCTGGATGGCGAGCCGCGCAACAACTTCATCCGACGCGCATACACGTTCAATCCCGACGGCATTCTTACAGGCGCGAGACGCATGGCCTTCGCCGGCGTGTACGGATACGTACTGGCAGATAAAGGGCTGGTGGTCATCGATTTCAACGACGTGTTGCACCCCAAGGTGGTCGCCACCATCCCCGCTCCGGACATCAACAATCCGACCGGCATATCGATCCAGTTCCGTTATGCGTTCATCACTGATCGCGATGGCCTGAAGGTTGTCGACATCACCGAGAAGGACAAGCCAGTTCTGCTGAGAAACGCCACTGTTCCCTTGCCCGATGCACGTAATGTGTATACGGCGCGCACTTACGCGTACGTTTCGGGTGGCAAGCAAGGGATGGTGATCGTCGACATCGAACATCCGGATCAGCCGAAGCTCGACCAGGTCTTCAACGCAAATGGTGAATTGAACGACACCAACGACATCAAGATCACCATGGTCAACTCGAGCCAGTTCGCCTTCGTCGCCGACGGCAAGAACGGATTCAAGATCGTGCAGACGTTGTCGCCGGAAACCGTGCCCGGCTTCATAGGTTTCAGTCCGCGTCCGAGTCCGAAGCTGATTGCGCGAGCCCATACTCGTGGTCCGGCGTTTGCCGTCTCGCGCGGCGTGGATCGCGATCGCGCGGTGGATGAAAGCGGCAACCAACTGGCTGTGTTTGGTCGCCGGGGTGCGCGTCCGTTCAATAAGGAAGAGCTCGAGCGCATGTACCTGCACGACGGGCAGCTCTATACCGTCAGCGACGAGCCGACGACTCGGGCAACCGGCCCTTCTCCTTCCCACGGCGAAGTCTCCGCCGGCAAGAAATAGCCCCTCGTCCAAGCAAATCGTCGCACGAGAGTCGCAGTTCGGCCTGACACCCTCCTTTTGGATTAGCCCCTCCTGTTAATTGACCTTACCTAATCGAAATGACAGCATTTGTGGGCTACATAGGTCGTAGTGTTACCCGGCCCACACTCCTTCGGAGAAGGACGTCCTGATGCGCACGAGTGCCTGTAGAAATCTACTCGTCATCATTGCTCTCGCCTTTGTCTCGTTAGCCAACGCTCAGGAGTCGCAGCTCAGTCAGAGCATTCTTCAACTGAATCAGCAGGTAACGGTGACGCGTCCTGCACGCGGATCCAACTCTGCCGCCGCGGTGCAACGCCTGGAGAATACGCTCGCCAATCGCCAAACGCTCGTCGAGCAACTGATCCGGACAAACCCGACCGCTGTCCGACAGGTGCGACTAGATCCGACGATCACGAGCGCTTTGCCTTCGGCGGCGACTTCCCTGGTTGAAGCAGATGTGAAGACAACCGGCATCCTCGAGCAGACAATTGCCGATGACTTCGAGAACGGACGCAGTGTGAACATCTGGAGCCTGCACTCGGCCGACAAGCGAGTCGAAGTGGTATTTCCCGAAGGCATGCAGCCGGAACGGCTGAAGGGGCGCGCCGTGGAGGTGAACGGGGTGGGCACCGTGAATGTTGTGGCCGTGGAGAGTTTACAAGCCGCTGCAACCACCAGCCGTTCAGGTGCAGCCGCAGAAGCGCCTGCTCAGGCTCCGTCCGTGAATTCGTGCAGCACGCTCGGTACTGAAAACGTAGCGGTGCTGATGATGAACCAGGGCGCAGGTGGAACGGCCTACCCCGCGGGAATTACGCCGACCTACCTGCAGAACCAATATTTCTCTTCCACTCCGAAATCTCTGCCGACTTATTGGAATGAAACGTCGAGCAACCTGACTTCGGCATCGGGCCAAGTCTTTGGCCCCTTCACTCTCGATCGCGTGTATTCCTGCTCGGAGACAAATGCGCTGGCAAAGAAAGCCATCGCTCTCGCGCTGGCCGGCGGCGTGGACCTATCGGGATACAGCCGCGTATCGATTGTGTTCCCCACTGATAACTCTTGTGGTTTCGGCGGACTAGGCGATATCGGCTGCCGCTCAGCGGATACCCAGGTGACGCATCCGTACAGCGTATCGTGGATTCCGATCTTCTCGACATACACGGGCTCGACCGACCTGTGGGGCACGCTGGCGCATGAACTTGGCCACAATCTGGGATTGGGTCACGGCAACAGTCTCGACTTCGGCAACATCCCGCTGGGCACGATCGACTACAAGCCCATTCAGCCCAATTCCGGCAGCACCTCTGCCAGTACGGCCGTGAACCTGGAGTACGGTGACAAGTTCACTGTCATGGGACAGTCGCAGTGTGGCGGTCAGTATTCGGCGTTTGCCAAGACGCAGTATCTCAACTGGATTCCCTTGAGCGATTTTTACGAAACAACGAGCGGCGGAAATTTCACTCTCAATCCCTTTGAAGTAACAAGTGGCCCTCGGGCGGTACGAATCCTGCGCGATGCGGCGACCAGCTCGTGGCTGTGGCTCGAGTATCGTCAGCCACAAGGGGCGTACCATTCCCTGCTGCAGGGCT
>DASTGW010000556.1:0-11857 GCA_035718705.1 Terriglobales bacterium
GATGTACCTTCACCAGGTTTGGGTACAGGGAGACGATCATGTTCATGACATCAATCACAAAGCGGGTTTGAAAGAGTTGGCAGTGAAGTAGCAGCTGCGCGAAGGGAGAGTTTGGGGCCATGCCGGTGTCGGCGTGGCCCCTTGCTCACTTTAAGCCGGCTATCAAAAGGGGCCGAGGTGGCATCCATTCAAGAATGGCCACGAAAGCGAAATCACGAACAAAGAGTACGGGCAAGTCAGCTTCAAGGAAATCTTCATCGCACAAAGCCGGATAGAAACGTCGGTGGTCGGCGGAGGTGACGGCGACGTCGGATGCTACGCATCCGCCGGAAGGGCTGTTCAAAAAAGACGCTGCGACGATCGCTCGAACCCTGGCCTCGAAAAAAGTGTCCCCCAAAGGAGTAAGCTCCGGCATGCGGATGCTGAGTTTCTACATCAATCGTGCGGGGAAGAATCTGCCGGAATCGCGGCAGCGTGTGCTTGAGAAAGCGAAAGAGTTGCTGCACGCGCGGGTGGAACGCGAGCGTAAAAAAGTCGCTTAGTGCTTCTCTGGAATCGGCATCGCCGCAGCCATGGCTCTCGGCTGCGGGCGCAGCTGCTCGAGCGCCGGGAACGACTGTGGGTGCACGAGATGCCGCTCTGGGAGAGGCTTTCCTTCCAGGTGCGAGCGCATGTAGACCTCCAGCGCGATGCCGGCGATCGCGGGCATGATCACGGTGGCGGTCAACTGCTTTCGCTGCACGAATTGCTGGCCAGTGTCGGGTAGGCCGTCGACACCGAAGAAGGGAAGCTTCAACCAGTTCGACCGTTCGGTCGAGTTGTTGAGTTCGCTGAAGGCACGGCGTGCGCCGATGGCCATGGCATCGTTCTGCGAGACAACCGCAACGAACGGCGTGCTCTGAGACGTGCTGAGCTTGAGCCAGGATCCAACGACGCGATACCCACCGTCTTCGGTCCAGTTGCCGGTCAGTGTCTTCATCTGGATATTGGAAGGCTTGCGGGACATCATGCCCTCAGTGCGACGGGCTGCGGCGGTGCCTGAGACCGGGCCGGTAATGTAGAGGACAGTTCCGCCGTCGGGGAGAGAAGTCGCGATCTGCTGCGCCTGGATCCGTCCGACTTCGATCTGATCCACCGATGCTTCGAAAACGGCAGCATTGTATTGCGCGCGAAGGCGCGAAACGTAATCGGCCTCGCAGTTCATCACGCACCATCCTATTCCCATTTTCGCGGCTGTTTCCGCGACGCTGGCCATGCCAGTGCCAACAGGCTCGGTGATGACGACGTCAAAGCCGTGGTTCGGGCGCTGAATGGCGGAGAGGATCTGTTGCACCTGGTTCACGGCGTCGTTACCGGCGTAAATGACCTCCAATCCCACACCCAGGCGATGAGCGACTGCTTCGGCACTCGCGGCATGAGCACGCTGGTAGTCGTTGTCCTTGGTGGTTAGCGCGATCAGTGCACGGGCCGGTTTTGAGGTCATCGCTCCTCCTCCGAAAGGGAAGCCTAGCACAGAGCAGTTCCGGATTGCGGCGAGGAAGCACGCAGGTCATTTACTTTGGTGATTATCAGAGTGGTTAACACTTAGAAGGAACGCCTCAGCGCCGGTGGTGATAGAGGTCGGAGATGGAGTAGGTAAAACCGGAGAAGGCCGTAATACGGGGCAGATGTCCGAAAGCCGCATAGTACGTGCCGCCATCGAGCACGAGGCGCGAGGATACGTTGTAGGTGAGCGCACCTAAGACAGTGAGGCTCGCCGGAGTGGATGTGTTCGTTTTGCTGAAGCCAGCTACTTCTCCGCTGGCAGCCCAGTTCTTCGAGAGCTGGTACGAGTAGGCGAGCGCAGAGAAATAGTTGCGATCGAAGCCGTGGGCCGGACTTGTTCGACCGACGAAATCAATCCCTTCGTTCCAGTCAAGATGGTGTTTGCCGAAATCCTTGCTCAAGAGGATTTGCACGGCATGTCCGAAAGCGCCCTGTCCGAGATCGTGAGTCGCAGTGGGAAGTGTCGCGTTGTAGAGAAGGGAAAAAGTAGGCAGGCGCTTGCTCTGCGATCTCACCTTATATTTGAAGCCGACACCGGAGTCTCCGAAGCCCGCTACGGACGTATCGCGTTCGAAGGGTAGATGAGAGAAACGGAGTTCAAGCTTAGAGGTGGCGCCGAACTTGAGCAGGCCATTCACGTTCTGATGGCCGTTAGCTGCCTCGAATCCGTACTCGGCTTCGAGTACCCCACACTGGACGGCTTCGGCGGTAGTGGAGAACGTAGGACGGTTTGGAACCGCAGTGATGGGATCGCTGCCGGAGCAACTGGAGGCTTGTTGCTCGCCAGCGGCGAGCACGGTCAACAGGAATACCGATCCTAAAGCAAGTGTGCGCCGCGGTGTCCGCATCGAGAGCAGAGGATAGCAGGGCAATAAACTTCCTTGAAGTATGATTCTTCATTCTGCGCCGCTTGCTTGGGCACGGAATCCTTCTCAAGTCTGCCGAATCTACTCTGTATGGCCATCGGAGACCCGAAGATCAATTACATTGGCGGACCCACGGCACTGATCGAGTTCGGTGGACAGCGTTTTCTGACAGATCCAACCTTCGATAAGGCACCTAGAGATTATCCGAGTGGAGCGTCGGTGCTTCGGAAGACGCAGAGTCCCCTTGTCTCACCCGAACAGTTGGGAAGAGTGGATGCGGTGCTGTTGAGCCACGATCATCATTCCGACAACCTGGATCAGGCAGGGCGGGACTGGCTACCGAATGCAGGGCGGGTGATCACCACGAAGGCCGGTGCGGAGCGACTGGGCGGCAACAGTGTCGGGATAGAACCTTGGGAAACGACCGAACTGAATGGGGTACGTGTTACAGCTACACCGGCGAGGCACGGTCCTGCGCATATGGATCGAGGTCCGGTAATCGGTTTTGTGCTGGAGCATGCAGGAGCTGGTCCACTGTACTTCGGCGGGGACACGGTCTGGTACGAAGGGGTTGAAGAAGTCGCGCGACGATATGAGATCAGAACGGCCGTGCTGAACCTGGGTGCGGCACGGGTGGCAGCCGTGGGACCCTGGCATTTGACGATGACAGCTCACGAAGCAGTTGAGCTTGCACGCTCGTTCGCGGTGGCGAAAATCGTTCCACTGCACTTCGAAGGCTGGGAACATTTCTCGGAAGGACGAAAAGACATTGAGCAGGCCTTTCGAGAAGCAGGCCTCGTAGACCGTTTGAGCTGGGCTACGCCAATGAAATGATTATGGGCTTCTGCAGCTGGTTTTGCCGCACAAGCAGATGCGATGTGCATCACCGCTTGTGAGGTTCACGGGCGGATAGATTGTCACCGTGCCTTACAGCAAGACGATCGTTTGCCTGGCGAATTCTCGAAAATATCAGGGCCGGTGTGTGGCTGGCCTCGAGTGGAACGGGCGCTCCGTGGGCAAATGGATTCGTCCGGTAAGCGGCATGGATAAAGGTGTGCTCGTGTATGAGCGCTTCTGCTCGAACTCGAACGGACGCGATCCGCGATTGCTCGACCTGATCTCGATTGAATTCCTGGTTCCACAACCGCATGCATTCCAAAGCGAAAATCACCGCATCGATCCGTGCAAACGCTGGGTGCACAAGGGGTCGGTGAGATGGCAGCAGTTGCTGGGTGCGCTCGAACGACCGAAGGGACCGTTGTGGACGAATCGACGATCCACCAAGAACGGGATGAACGACATCGTGTCAGAAGGGGACGCGCTGGAACTGCAAAGATCGCTCCTGCTCGTCCAACCGAATGATCTGACGATCAGCGTTTCCATGGAACCGAGCAGTTCCGGAGAGTTGAAGAGGCGCTTGCGCGGGGCATTCTGCCTGGACGGTTTCGATTACGTATTTTCCGTGACTGATTGCAGAATTGAGCAGGAAATGACCAGCTATGATTCAGGGCAAGAGAAAATGTATCGGAAACCGATTCTGTGCCTGAGCCTTAGCGAGGTAATGCCGTCGCAGGGTGCTTGTTTCAAGTTGATTGCGGGAGTGATCCCGACCGGAATGTAATGAAACGTCGCGTCTTTACCATCGGGCATTCGAGCCAGGAGTTCTCGTCATTCCAGAAATTATTGCAGCAGCATGGAGTGACGGCGGTCGTCGACGTGCGCTCGGCGCCTTACAGCCGCCGGTATCCTCATTTCTCCCGCGAGCCCTTGGAGAAGGCGCTGCGGGAGGCAGGAATCGCTTATGTGTTTCTGGGTAAAGAACTCGGCGCGCGATCGGATGACCCTGCCAGCTACGAAAACGGCAGCGTCAAGTATGAGCGACTAGCGAAGACGGAGGTATTCCAATCAGGACTGGACCGGGTTGAGCGCGGACTACAAACTTTTACTCTGGCATTGATGTGTGCCGAGAAAGAGCCGCTGCACTGTCATCGATCGATTCTGGTCAGCCGTGAGGTGGAGAAGCGCGGCATCAAAGTCGAACACATTCTGGCGGACGGCAGTCTGGAAGAACACTCGGAGACAGAGAAACGCTTGCTGCAGATGTTGCATCTCGAAGAGGCAAACCTGTTTCGCTCGCGTGAAGAAATCATTGCCGACGCTTACACACAATGGGGCGATCGGATTGCGTACACCCGCGAGGAAGAGGACGGACAAGCGCAATGAACATCTTCACGATCGGCTTCACCAAGCGCTCGGCAGAAGATTTCTTTACTACGCTGAAGAACTCCGAGGCCCAGCGGGTGGTTGATGTCCGGCTGAATAATTCATCGCAGCTGGCCGGATTTTCGAAGCGCGATGATCTGCGATTTTTCCTGAAGACAATTTGCGGAATTGAATACGCACATCTTCCGGAACTGTCGCCGACCCAGGAGTTACTCGATGCCTACAAGAGCAAGACGACATCCTGGGAGAAGTATGAGCAGCAGTTCTTGGAGTTGATGCGGGAGAGGAAAATTGAAGAAGTAGTCGCGCGCGAGGTCCTTGCGAACGGCTGCTTGCTGTGCAGCGAGACAACTGCGGACAAGTGCCATCGCCGACTGGTGGCGGAATATCTGCTGCAAAAGTGGGGAAACATCGAGATCGTGCATCTCTAGACAAAGAAAAGACCCACACCGGAGTGTGGGCCGTTGGTCGTGTGTGCGAGCGCCTTAACGAGGCGTTTTGGGAGCATTGTCCGGAGCCGAGCACGTGTTACTTAGCTGCTCTACGGAGCTAACGTTCAGCTGCTTCGATCCTGAGGTGTTTGATCCGGCGCCGCCGGTCTGGGTGCTGGAGTCGGGCGTGGGCGTTGAAGATTCGGCCTTCGATACAGCTGATCCGGTGTCGGCCAAACTGGCCTTGATGCGAACCTGCTGATTCAAGTGTTGGCTTAACTCCGAGCTGTCACCCTGAAGCTGGTAGCTGTTGCCGGCTTGATCAGTTAGACGAAACTGATTGTTGCTGCTGAGTTGAGTGAGACAGCCTTCTACAGATGTGGTCTCGCTCGATGAAGCCTGTGAACTGCCGGCGGTGCTGCTCTCGTCGGATTTGCTGGCGTGAGTGTCTGGCGGCATCTGGTTGGCCGGTTGCTGTGGGTTTACCGGCTGTTCCGTTGACTGTGACTGCGGGAAGGTCGATGGCGTTGACGACGACGCAGGTGGCTGCTGAGCAGCGACAAACATCCAGCTGCCGAGAACACTTGTGAGTAACAGAACTCTGGTTTTCATGGCACATCTCCCAAATGGGAGAATGCAATTCAATATCCGCTCCCGCTACTCTGCTAAGACCTTTGTTGTCGATTACACCGAGGTCAAATGCACTTTGATCCGAGCAATTGTGGAAGTGAGCGCGTCAGATTTACACCTGAGTTCCATGCTCTCTCAGTGACGGTGCAGATCGCGGTGCATGGTATGTCGGAGAAGTTCAGTCCGCTGCTCTGGCCCGAGTTCCCGAAGCCGGGTGGCGAGATGAACGTCGTCTTCACTCCGAAGCTCACGAATAACGTGCTGCAGCAGCGACTCTGGGAAGAGATCGTCAGCCTGGAACAAGGCTCCTTCTTTCTCGAGCAAATCAGCTGCCTGGGCGCAGTTGGCGGGGAGTCGGGGAAATGAGTCGTGGAGCGGTGGCTCGGTAAGGCTCTTCGCTTTGACGTAACGCTCGTGTGCGATGTCGATCGAGTTAGGTTCCTGAAATGCACTATCGGCGACGCGCGCAATTGCCGCGAGAAGAAGATGGATGTGCGCAGTTCCGTCGGGAGTGCGTAGTTCGACTGTCTGTCGCACTAGTTCGTCAATTGCGGAGCTCGGCGGATTGATCTCGTTCGCGAGCGGGCCAATATTTTTCCAGGCAAGTGGAACGCGGATCAGTGCCGAGCGATTCATGTCGCTCCAGTAAATGTTGGTAGGAGCCTCCTGGTTCGCAACCAGGCGCAAGTGGGACGCTGCGGTGGTGTTGCCAAACGCGGTCAGCACGTCGGCGTGCTTGCAGAGTCCGCCGATGAGGGTGAGCGCTTCCGGCGAAAGATTGCCATCACGAGACGTCATGGCGTTGCGCCCATCGCGCTGCAATTCAAGATGGAAATGCATGCCATTGCCGGCGGCGCCCTCTTCTAATTTGGGCGTGAATGTCGCAAGGCAGCGGTGCCGATAAGCAACGTTGCGAATTAACCAGCGCGCCAGCACCAATGCGTCGGCGCACTCTTCTGCGGGTAAAGGGAGGAATTCAATTTCGAACTGCTCGGCAGTCTTGCCGGCGAGCTCGGGGTTGTCGCTCTTGATGGCGTCGATCCAGCCCACTTCTCCGTGACCATATTTGACGGCGCCAGTGATCTGCTCCATCAGTCGCAGCATATCGTTGAGCAGTTCTCCAGATTTCACGAATGGAGCGCTCGCGTGGTATCCACGCTGAGGTTCCGCGGGGTAGAGCTTGGTATCGTTCTCCGAAATGAGGTAGAACTCCAGTTCGCCCAGCGCGCGAAGTTGCAGGCCCGTGTGATCGTGAAACTGAGTGACTGCACGATGCAGGATGTTATCGGGGGCAAACGTAGCGAGGTTCCCATCGCGGTCGAAGAAGCGACAGATGAAATCCAGGCTGCGAGAGTCGAAGGGATTCAGGAACGCCGAGCGATATTGGGGAACAACATAGACATCGGAAGCGCCGGTTTTCACCACGCCCGGGAAGATAGAGGACCCGTCGGCGCGCTCTCCTTCGGCGAGAATCCGCTCGGCGCGGGCGAGAGAACTGATGGGCAGCTTCAGGTCCTTCAGTTTGCCGTCGAGGGCAGTGTAGTGGAAGGTGATGATCTCGATCTGCTGACGAACGATGAAGTCGAGAAGGTCATCGCGGGTGAAGTCCGCGGAAGGCTTGTCCAGCAGGACTGAAATGGGCGAGGCGAGGGAGAGCGAAGGCGCACTGGTTGCGAGCATAAGACCGCTTCGCATGTTGCCATGGGAAGGGGCCGTCGTTGAGGACTCCTGCTACATGGCCGTGTGATGGCCGTTACGTGCGCCAAAACAAAAGGCCCGGCACGAGTGTGCCGGGCCTGTATAGTTTGCGCTTACTTGACGGCGATTCCTGATGGATTTCCGCCGAGAGATTGGTGGGCCACCTGCATGAGGGATCCGTCTGCACCGATGTGATAAGCAAAGAGATCCGCAGAGCCGTCGCCGCGACAGTCGACGAAGAGCGTCTGGCTGTCTGAAGAGAAGCCGATTTGCGTCGGGTTGGTGCCGGTCGCAAATGGGGATCCAGGCACTGGGGTGAGCGCTCCGGTAGCGCTGTCAATCGAGTAGACATCGATGCGATTCACACCGGGGAAAACGCCGACAAGATATTTGCCGTCGGGCGAGAGCTTTGCGCTTTCAGCAATGCCACTTGGACTGGCTGCTTTGAAGGTTAGCTGAGTAGCCGTCGCGGCAGCGGGATCAAATTGCCACAACTGGATGGTCCCGGATTGATTGAATTCGTAAATGTAGCGGCTGTCTTTTGAGACCACAACGGCCGCTGCCGCGGAGGTGGTGCCGTTGACACCACTCACGAAGCGGGCATTGGAGATTGATCCGTCCGACGCACGGTTCAAGACCGCAAACCCGTTCACGTCGTGGAAGCCACTTAGCATAACGAACACATACTTTCCATCCCCACTAACCTGAAGAGGATATCCGGTGCATTCGAAGCAAAGATCAGCGATGGATACGGGGCTGCCGATCTGGGTAACGGTGCCGTTATTTACGGAGTAGGCGGTGATGCCCTGGGACGAGGTGCCGTAGGCTGTGTTTCCGTAGGCGGGCCCCCATCCTGGAGAGGCTGGGCCGGGCGTCAAAGCTCCCGAACTGGCATCGATGGTCCATGTCTTGTTCCCGCCTTCAGCATTCGCGGTGAGGGTGCTGTCGGCGATCGCGACACCCGGAGCGAAGGAGCCAATCGTGTAGGGGCTTCCCTGAATTTGGGTGAAGGCACTTCCGTTGAAGCTGAAGGCCTGCAGTTGCTTGGTGCCAGTGTTAGAGACGTAGACAAAAGTGGAGGCAGATTGACTGGACCCGCCGGATCCGCCGGTGTTGCCGGGATTGCTGCCGCCCGAAGTTGAGCCTCCGGAGTTGCTGCCGCCGTTACTGCCAGTGTTGCTGCTGGCGCTGTTTTTGCTGCCGCCGCATGCGGTGAGTAGCGACAGCGTTAAGAGGAAGAGCAGAGTCGTGAGAGTGAGTTTCAGGCGAGAAAACGATGTGGATCGCACAAAGGGCCCCTTGCGGCAAAGTTTCGGGAACAGCTAGTTCTTCGGATGGGAGCGCTTTGGCAGCTGTTGTTCTGGCCAGCCCCGGAACCAAGCGTTTGATCACTAAAATTGTGACCTGCTGGCGCGGCAAGCGGTTTGCGGCCAAAAATGGGTAAGTTTGCGCCAGAACGCGTGCAGACACTACACTGAATGTAAGTATCTTGAGGGTAATCGAGCGTGGCTGATCTCGCATTCAAGCGCATCCTGCTGAAACTTTCCGGTGAAGCCCTGGCCGCCAAACAGGGATTCGGAGTTGATCCGGAACGGATCCACGAAGTAGCGGCGGAGTTAGCCGATGTCCACCGGCTCGGGGTACAGATCGCGATCGTCGTGGGGGGCGGAAACTTCTTCCGTGGCGTCGCCGTGCAGGCCAAGAACATGGACCGCGTCTCGGCTGACCACATGGGCATGCTGGCGACGGTGATCAATGCCCTCGCCCTGCAAGACGCGCTGGAGAAACAGGGCGTTCATACGCGCGTGCAGTCGGCGATCGAGATGAACCAGGTGGCAGAACCGTTTATTCGTCGCCGTGCCATGCGGCACCTGGAAAAAGAACGAATCGTGATATTTGCCGGCGGAACGGGCAATCCATACTTCTCGACGGACACGGCGGCGTCACTACGGGCCATGGAAATCAAGGCGGACGCGATTCTGAAAGCGACAAAGGTCAACGGAATTTACGACGCGGATCCGGTGCTGGTGAAAGACGCGACCATGTTCGACCAGATCAGCTACATCGAGATACTGAAGCGTGGCCTGAAAGTTATGGATGCGACGGCGATCAGTCTCTGTAAGGACAACAACCTGCCGATCGTGATTTTCAACCTCAACCAGCATGGGAATATCCGGCGCGTGGTGCTGGGGGAGAAGGTGGGATCGCTGGTGAGCGCGTAAATCCCCACTCGAGCAAAAGAGGCTCGAATGGGGCACCTCGGGTTCAGTGGTTATAATCATTGGTTTACTTCGTCACACGGGAGAACACAATGGCACAGACAATGGCGGCCATCCCCGCTTTAAAAGATAACTTTTCCCAGCTGAAAGGCCGCATGGAGAAGGCCGTGGAGGATTTCCGCAAGGAAATGGCATCCGTACGCACGGGCCGTGCCTCGGTCCACATGCTCGACGGCGTTCAAGTCGATTACTACGGCACCATGACGCCGTTGAACCAGTTGGCCAACGTCAGCGCGCCGGAGCCCCAGATGATCACCGTTCAGCCCTGGGACATCAGCCAGCTCTCGGCGATTGAGAAGGCGATTCGCTCCTCGGACCTCGGCATGAATCCGATGAACGATGGCAAACTGATTCGCGTTCCCGTGCCGGCGCTGACCGAGGAGCGCCGTAAGGACATGGTGAAGCATCTTCACAAAGTTCTGGAGGAACATCGGACGGCGATCCGCAACATTCGTCGCGATGGCAATGACGCTATCAAGAAGACGATGAAGGACAAAAAGATCACCGAAGATGAAGAGCGTCGGGCGCTGGAAGAATTGCAGAAGCTCACCGACGACGAGATCAAGAAGATGGAAGAGATGAGCAAGGGCAAAGAGAAAGAAGTTTTGAGCGTCTAGTCCAAAATGGGAATCAGAGCCCCGGCGAAGAGTCGGGGCTTTTTTATTGGGTTCGACCGTACCTGTCCCCGGCGTAAATGGGGGCAGGTTACTTCTCGGAATGCGTACGATGAACTACTGACCAGCAACTCTGAATCTGTGCGTGGGTTAAGTTCATGCGGTTGGGGCGAAAATCTGGAGGTCGCATGAAACGTACCCTTGGGAGTTCCTTTCTAGCAGCAGCGCTTCTGCTGTCGCTTTTCGGATGTGCCGGCGGCGGTGGGTCATCGAGCAGCGTTACGAATCGAGCAGCTTCTTCGGCGAATACTTTCGTTGTCGCGGAAGACGCGCCATTACCTGCGGTGCTGAACTTCAATGTGACGCTGAACAGCATCACGCTCAGCGGTTCGGGTGGAAGCTCGGCGAATCTATTGACCACGCCGGAAACGGTGGACTTTGCCCGCCTGGTCGGCCTGCGCCAGTTGCTGGCGTTTAACTCGGTTCCGGCTGGAACCTATGACACCGCGACCTTCACGATGGCGAGTCCGGTGATCACCTATCTCAACTTGGGGACCACACCTCCGTCGACGTCGACGCTCAACGGAACCTGGGCGAGCGGCGTGAGTGTCAACAATGGTGTCGCGACGATCACGGTGGCGCTGAAGAACCCGTTGACGCTTTCGTCGACCAGCAGCCTGGTCGGCCTGCACATGCATTTCGATCTGCGGAACTCATTGCAGGTGGATGGAACGGGTCAGGTCACGGGCGTCGTGGATCCGAAGATCACCGTGAACGCCGTCACCCCTGACGACGACGATTCCCAGATTACGGACATGCGTGGCAGCGTGGTTTCGACCAACACGACAAACAACACGTTCATCATCCAGCGCTGGAACGGAAAACAGGCGACCATCGCTGTGAATGGGCAGACGCAGTTCAACGACGGCAACAGCTTGAGCACACTGACGGCGGGCATGGTGGCCGAAATCGAAGGCACGATCCAGTCGGATGGAAGCATCCTGGCGAGCCACGTGGAAGTTGTGGCAATCGAGCACGCATTTGTCGCGGGGCCAATTCTGTACGTAGATCCGAACGGGAAGAACATCACGATCCTCGCAACTGAGGAAGCTCCTGTAATTCCAGGCGTGAACCTTCAGACACCGGTGACGCTCGATATCAGCACCGTGACAAGCACCAACTTGTGCGGCATCGATAACTGGCTGAGCAGCTTCGTATTCAGCACGAGTACGCTCGTGGCGGGGCAGCGCGTGGCGATCGGTGGAACTCTCGATACGACCACGAATCCGGCGACGTTTACCCCAACGCGTATCCGACTAGAACGCCAGGGTGTGGCGGGAACGCTGGTTGCGAATAGCGTAACCATCACAAACGGAAACGCCGGCACGTTCCAGATTCAGAACGGCGGATTGCTCGGGTACGTGCTGGGCGCGCCGCTGACCGTGAACACGTCGCAACGCACGCATTTTGTGAACGTCAATGGCCTGACCGGATTGCAGTCGGCAGGCACTGCGACGCTGGAAGTGCGCGGATTGATCCTGAAGGACCCGAACACCGGCCAGCCCACGATG
>DASTGW010000557.1:0-7060 GCA_035718705.1 Terriglobales bacterium
AATTCGGCCGCGTTCTCATCGAAGCGATGGCCTGTGAAGTTCCCGTGGTCGGCTCCAGTTCCGGAGAGATCCCGAACGTAATCGGCAATCCAGAGTTTATTTTCCCTGAGGGTAATGTCGAAGCCCTCGCACGAATCCTCCGTACTCTGCATGACAGTCCAGATGTGCGGGCAGAAGCAGGCCGCCAGGGCCGCGATCGTGTATTGAGATATTTCACTCAGCGGCATGTGGCAAAACAGATGGCGGCACTCTTTGAGCGCGTTCTGGAGGCCAGAAGCAACGTTCGCCGCGGCAGCCCGCAACATGTCGCGATGGCGTTATCGTCACTCCCATGAAGATCGCCATCAACGCCTCTGTTCTAAGTGGACGAATCACGGGGGTTGGTGTCTATGTCCTCCAGTTGCTGCGCGCATTGGCCGAGTTGCCGGCGAGTGAGGGTCATGAGTTTGTGGTTCTGGGCGTTCCGGAAGAAACCTCAGTGCCTTCGGCGGAGCATTTCGAGGTGGTGGTGGAACGTGGATTGGCTGGTCCCCGAAGAGTCACATGGGAGCAATTGGAACTTCCGCGACTATGCCGCAGCCATAATGTCGATGTGCTGCATTGCCCGGACTTTGCGCGGCCCGTCGTGAGCTCTGTTCCGGTCGTGAATATGATTCACGATCTATCCTTCTATGCCGCCGAAAACTTCTTCCCGTTCTCGAAGAGGATCTACAAAAGGACACTTTGCCGCCTGGCGGTCGCGAAGAGTGCAGGGCTGATCGCAAACTCTCAGTTCACCAAACAGGAGATCGTCTCTCGCTTCGGCGGCCAAGGTAGAGACGTGACCGTAGCGCTATTAGGCGGTCCCACCGCAGATGGCTCACAGCGACGAAACCCAGACGTGCCATTCCTCTTGTTCATCGGCACGCTCGAGAAGCGAAAGAATGTGGCCGCCTTGGTCGATGCGTATCAGGCGGTCAGAAAGCAACGATTGCCTCATCGGTTGGTCCTTGTTGGTGATCCTGGATATGGATGGGAAGCGATCGCAGAAGCGATATCGCGTAATCCTTTCAAGTCGGACATCGAGGTTCGCGGATATGTAGAGCCCGCGGAACTGGATGCGCTCTACCGCTCGGCTGCTCTGTTTGTTTTCCCCTCACTTCACGAAGGATTTGGTCTTCCGATTCTCGAAGCAATGGCGCGGGGATGTCCGGTTCTGTGTTCTCGTTCGGGAGCGATCCCCGAGGTAGGCGGGGACGCCGTCGAGTACAGCAGCATCGAGACGCCGGAGGCGCTGGGAGCCAACATCGCTCGGCTCCTATCGTCGGAAACCCGGCTTTCTGAATTGGCTGAACTCGGTAAGAAGCAACTTTCAAAATTCAGCTGGCGCAAGTGTGGCGAGCTTCACTTGCAAGCTTTTCAACTGGCTGTCGGCGCGCAACGGATTGCGGTGATGCGCCGGGAGAGCCTTCCGGAGCAGGCCTCACTCAAACAATGAGTGTCTACCGCACAGGAGCTGATGATTTTGCATTTCTGAAATGTCGAACTGGAACTCGTGACAGACATATCCAAACTTAAAGATTTGCGAGTTGCCTTGATTCACTACTGGCTGGTCAATCATGGCGGCGGTGAAAGAGTCCTCGATTGTCTGGCCGGCATGTTCCCGCAGGCCGATGTCTTTGCTGTCGTCTCTGACCCCTCGACTCTTTCGGCCGAGATCCGCAAGCACAGGCTCACGACCAGCTTTCTGCAACACGTTCCCGGTGCCATCCGTTACTACCGGCACTTTGTGCCGCTATACCCAATGGCACTCGAGAGCTTCGACCTCAGCAGTTACGACCTCATCATCAGTCACGAGTCGGGCCCCGCAAAAGGTGTGATCCCGCGTCCAGATGCGTTGCATATCTGCTATTCCAGTTCGCCCATGCGCTACATCTGGGACATGTATCCTGCTTACCGCGGAACCATGGGAAGAGTTACGCGCACCTTCTTTTCGGCGGCTTCGAACTATCTGAGGATGTGGGACGTCAGTTCCGCCAGCAGGGTAGATCATTTCGTTGCGAATTCCAGATTTGTCGAGAAGCGCATCATGAAGTACTACCGGCGTGAGAGCACCGTCATCCATCCACCGGTCGATGTCGTCGGGGCCTATGCCTCAAACGAGACCGACGATTATTACCTGATGGTCGGACGCCTGACCGACTACAAACGAGTCGACTTGGCCGTCGCTGCATTCAATCGCAATGGGCGCTCACTTCGAATCGTGGGTGATGGACCTATGCGCCGGCAGTTACAGAGCCAGGCAAAAAACAATATCCAATTCTTGGGCCGTTTGTCGGATGACGAGATCCATAACCACTACGCGCGCTGTCGAGCGCTGATCTTTCCCGGAACAGAAGACTTTGGAATCGTTCCTGTCGAAGCTCAGTGTTTCGGGAAGCCGGTCATCGCCTACGCCGACGGCGGAGCGCTCGACACGGTCATCCCCTTCCAGGTCAACGAAACTCCTGCAGAACTTGCCTCGGGCATTCTGTTTCAACCTCAGACTGCGGAAGGGTTATCGGCCGCAATCGAACAATTCGAACAGCACGAACATAGTTTTCGTCCGGAATTTATCCGGGCTCATGCACTTACTTTTCGAACGGAAGAATTCGTTCGCCAGATGTTCGATTACATTCACGCTCGCTTGCCGGTGTCTACTCGGCCTCTTCGTCCGTCAACTCACTTGCAGACCATCTAACTCGTGTTCCCCGAGAAGGCAGTTTTCACGAGGTGCCCTTGATCGATCGTTCGCAACTCTATTTTGAGCAGCTGTTACGGGTCATACCAAAGGTGTCGTTTGAGGTTTTAGATGAAGTGGCGGACACGCTTTATCAAGCCTACGAACAACGTCAGACCATCTTTCTGTTCGGCAATGGTGGCAGCGCCTCCTTGGCATCGCATATGGCTTGTGATCTGGGAAAGGGCACATCGATTCCGGCAAGAAGGAAGCGCGTGCGGGTGATCGCACTCACCGACAATCTTCCCACCATCAGCGCTTATGCCAACGATACGGGTTACGAGAACATCTTTTCCGAGCAGTTGAAGAATTTAGCCGAGCCGGGCGATGTTGCCTTTGCGATCAGCTGCAGCGGGAATTCTCCGAATGTGATCAAAGCCTTGCGCGCCGCCCGTTCTCTCGACATGACGACGATCGGCATCGGTGGCTTCAAAGGCGGAGCCATGAAGGCACTGTGCGATATTGCGGTGGTCGTCCCTTCGGACAATATGCAGATGATCGAAGACGTTCATCTCTGCATTGCTCACTGCGTGTTCACCGTTTTACTCAGCCGTATCAGCGCGCCCATTCGCCTGTCTCGAACCGTCGCGGGATTCGCCGATTAACGATGTCAACCGCAGCCATAGCCGACCGGCCTTCCGGTCCCGATCTTATGAATCGCAGGAAGTCGACGCGGTCGCGCCTTGAGCGCGCCGCTAAGCGACTGCTGGACCTTTCCGGAGCAATCGCCGCACTCGCACTCTCCTCGCCGATCCTGATCGTGTCGGCGGTGCTCATCAAACTTGAAGATGGTGGCCCTGTCTTCTACCGGCGCCGCGTCGTTGGGCAACAAGGTGAGTTCGATGCGTTCAAACTCCGAACCATGCGTACGGATGCGGACCGCGTGCTCCAGGAGAATCCGGAACTCCGCGCGGAATACGAGCAGGCCTTCAAACTGAAAAGCGATCCACGCATAACGAAAGTGGGAGCGGTGCTCCGGAAGTACAGCCTCGACGAACTTCCGCAACTCTTCAATGTGTTGATGGGCCAGATGAGCCTGGTTGGCCCCCGCATGATTACCACGCCGGAATTACAGAAGTATGGTGAACGGCAACACATTTTGCGCATCGTCAAGCCGGGTCTCACCGGGTACTGGCAGGTAAACGGACGCCAGCAAACGTCCTACGCGGAGCGCGTCACCATGGACTCGTATTACATCGAAAACTGGTCGCTGCTTCTCGACCTGAAGATCTTGCTCATTACGCCAATAAAAGTTTTGAAGGGTGAGGGGGCTTATTAATGGAAAGAATCCTCGTTACAGGAGGCGCGGGATATGTGGGCTCGATCTGCGCCGCCAATCTGATACGTCGCGGCCACGAAGTGACCGTGATCGACGATCTCTCGACCGGCCACTTTGAAGCTGTTCCTGCAGAAGCGAAGTTCTACCAAACCGACATCGGGGATGAGCGCCAACTCTCCCGAATTCTGAAAGAGCGGCATGTTGACGTGGTCTTCCACTTCGCCGCCAAGGCTTTGATCGCCGAGTCGGTTACTGATCCTGCCATCTTCTATCGCACCAACATGCATTCCGCATTCGTGATGGCGGAATGCCTGCGCAGCGCCGGCGTTCATCGTTTTGTGTTTTCTTCCACGGCGGCCGTATACGGAAATCCAACGACCGTTCCGATTCCTGAGGATCATCCTAAGAATCCCGTCAATTCCTACGGAGAGAGCAAACTCGCGTTCGAACAGCTTCTCCGGTGGTATGCGCGAGCCTACGGTTGGTCGGCCGTCGCCTTCCGCTATTTCAATGCTTGTGGTGCGACGGACACTCAAGGAGAACTCCATCAGCCCGAGACACATATCATCCCGCTTCTATTGCAGACGGCGTCAGGACAGAGACCGGAGTTCGTGGTCTACGGGACAGATTACGAAACGCCTGATGGAAGTTGTCTACGCGACTACGTTCACGTTCTCGATATTGCCGACGCACACTGCCTCGCTCTCAAGTTGATGAATCAACCGCGGTTCGAGGCTTACAACATTGGAACCGGTGTCAGCTATTCGGTACTGCAGATGTGTCGCAAGGTCGAAGAGATCACCGGTCGCAAGCCGAATTTGCGGATGGGTGAGCGCCGCCCCGGAGACCCGGCCATCCTCTGCGCCAGTCCGCAGAAGATTCAGAGCCAGCTTGGATGGACACCTCGTCACTCGGACTTGCACCAGATCGTACGCAGCGCGTGGAAATGGGAGATGTCGCGTAGTTCACAAGCACACGACGCTCCAATTCTCGCAAAGACCTAAGTATCCCCTTCCTGGCAGCTGAGCCAACTCATTCTGAATCGCAAGTTCTATATGATGCCTTTCCAAAGTCTTGTTACCACCAGGAAGCCGTTGCAAAGGATTATCCTGCTCTGCGACTTTCTGTGGATCGCTTTCGCCACTTGCCTCGCCCAGGGACTGCGCACGGGTCATGTTCTCGATTGGTTTCAACTCGGCCTCGTGTCCGTCCTCGTCTCGCCTGCCTTCGTTTGCATGGCATTGTGGACTGTGGCTGCACGTAAACTCTCGCTCGATCAGTTGCAGAGTTTCACGGACATTTCCGCCATACTCTCTCGCGTCACCATCGGTGTTGTAATACTTATCCCCTTAGCCATGGGTGTGGCCTTCATGGCGCGCACCATGTACTCAAGGCTGCTCTTCATCTACCTGGGCTTCATTCTGGCAATCGGGTTTACGGCAATCAGGGTAGCTTTGCGGCGGATAGTCCTTCGCTTCCGGTCTCACTTCGTTCTTCGCACCGTCATCATTGGTTCAGGGCGAGTCGCCACCGAACTGGGGGTGAAGATCACAAGCCATCCTGAACTGCTGCGCGACCTGGTTGCTTTTGTTCATCCCGCCAATCGCGAGGGACCGAATTTCACATCGACACAACCCGCCCAGAGCGTGTCTTCGCTGTCTTCGGTGAAGGTGATTGACCTCCTCAATCAGAATAATGTCGGCGAAGTTATTCTGGCGGGTTCCGAGCCGAGTTTGGCACAAGTACACCAGCTCATTTTGCAGTGTCGGGAGCGGAACATTGATGTTTCGGTCATTCCGCACTGCTACGATCTTTACTCGTCACAGGCACGCATCGTCGACTTGGGCGGGTTGCCGGTCGTAAAGGTCGAGTCCCGCCGGCCACAAGCACTGGACCTCTTCGTCAAGAGATTGTGCGATTTGTGTCTTGTTGTCCCGCTGCTTATCCTTTCGTCTCCGGCCTGGCTTTTGCTTGCATCAATCCTCCGCCTTCGCGGACGTCGTGCTTTGGCCTCAGAAACTCGTTGTGGACGAAACGGTAAAAAGTTCCGAATGCTGCGTTTCAACATTCCACGCCATGCTTCTGACCTGAGAGGCTTCGATGCCCTCCTGGATCGCTTGAGTGTCACAGAACTTCCTCAACTATGGAATGTTGTACGGGGAGATATGAGCCTTGTCGGGCCACGGCCCGAAGATCCTGCCCGCGTCCAGAGTTACTCCGAATGGCAGCGGCAGCGCCTCTTCGTCAAGCCCGGTATCACCGGTTTGGCACAAGTGCAGGGACTTCGGGACGAGAATACGTCGGATGAGAAATCCAGATATGACCTGCAATACATCCATACATGGTCCCCTTTGGTGGATTTTTCTTTGATCCTCCAGACGGTGTGGACACTTTGTTGCCGGATCAAGGGCTCAAGCGATTCTTCAACTCGCATTGATTCTGGTAGCGGCGATCAGAACATAACACTTACTCCCACAATCGTTGGGGGCGGCGGATGTTAATTGCGCGCAGTCCGGTACGGATCAGTTTTGCAGGAGGTGGAACCGATCTGCCCGGCTACTATGAGCGTTATGGTGGAGCTGTCTTAAGCACCACCATCAACAAGTACATCTACACCATCTTGCAAAAGCGATCGGATGATCTTATTCAAGTCATCTCCTCGGACCTCCGCGTGACGGAGACCTGGGAAGACATCGAGCGCATGAAGGGCAAGGGAACTTCTCTCGAGATCCCTCTCTCCACGCTACAGGAGATCGGTTTCAAGAACCCGGTCGACATGTTCCTGGCCTCAGAAATTCCTCCCGGCACCGGCCTTGGGTCTTCCGCCGGCGTTTGTGTGTGTGTGCTGAAAGCGTTAACGACCTATCGCAATGAAGGGATCTCCAAGCACCGCCTCGCAGAGTTGTCGTTCCAGATTGCCCGCAAAACTCTCGGAAAACCCGTGGGCAAGCAGGATGAATACGCTTCGGCCTTCGGAGGACTGAACTACATCTCCTTCCAGACTGACGGCACTACCACGGTTG
>DASTGW010000558.1:0-3365 GCA_035718705.1 Terriglobales bacterium
CCGCTCCATTTACAATCAACCCATGGGGCGCATCCACGTTCTCTCGGACAATGTGGCCAACAAGATCGCTGCCGGTGAGGTGGTGGAGCGGCCTGCGTCCGTGGTGAAGGAGCTGCTCGAGAACTCGCTCGACGCCGGTTCGCGGCGTATTCGCCTGAACGTTGAAGCCGGTGGCAAAAAGCTGATTCAGATCATCGACGACGGTTGCGGCATGGTGGCCGACGACGCCCTGCTGGCCTTCGAGCGCCACGCGACTTCCAAGATCCGCCAGGCCGAAGACCTGCTTACCATCGGCACTCTCGGCTTTCGCGGTGAGGCGCTTCCATCCATTGCGTCCGTATCTCGTTTGCGTTTAGAGACTCACGCACCTGAATCGCCGACGGGAACCATCGTCGAAATCAACGGCGGCAAGATTCAGACGGTCGAAGAGGCCGGCCTGCCGTTGGGGACGTCGATCACCGTCCGCGACCTCTTCTACAACGTGCCAGCACGTCGCAAATTCCTGAAGGCTGAGAGCACGGAACTCTCGCACATCGCCTCGCTGGTAACGCACTATGCGCTCGCCCATCCGGAGATGCATTTCGAACTCCACTCCGCGACCAATGCCATGCTCATCGCGCCACCGGTCAGCGATCACTCGCAGCGCATCTACCAGGTTTTCGGCAAAGACACGCTCGACCAACTGATCCCTGTTGCCGCGCACATCGACCTGCAGCGCGTGGGACTGCCGCAGCCACCTCCGTGGCGTCGCGACGAAGACTACACTGCGCCGGAACCCGGCGAAATCCGCCTCCATGGCTTTGTTTCAAAGCCCGAGATCCAGAAGCTCAACAAGAATTCCATCTTCATCTTCGTCAACGGACGCCTGATCCGCGACCGCCTCGTCCAGCACGCGCTCACCGAGGCTTATCGCAACATCATGCCGCCGACCGTTTATCCCGTCGTGCTGCTCTTCCTCGAAATGCCGACGGCAGAGGTCGATGTGAATGTTCACCCGTCGAAAGTCGAAGTGCGCTTCCGTCAGCAGTCGGTCGTACATGATTTCGTGCGTGATTCAATCCGCGCGGCGCTTATGAAGGCCCGCCCGATTCCAGCGTTCGTGCAGGAAATCCACGCCAGCCCGAAGGCCAGTTCGTCGCTGTCGCCGATCGCAGCTGCGACCGAAGTTGCCGTCGAAGAAGATTCTTTCGCACTCAGCGCACAGCAGGCGCCGGCGTTCAACCAGAGCCTCGGCTTCGACGTGGAGCAGGCAATCCAAATCAAGGCCAATGCCGCGATCCCTGTGCCGCGTTTTCCGCCAGTGACCTTCGGCAGCCATGTCGTCGCCGGCGCCGACACTTGCTCGCCTGCCATAGAAGAAGAACCAGTCGCCCCATCGAATGGAGAACCCGCAGACGATCGTCCACTGCTCGCGACCTTGAAACCGCTAGGGCAGATCCGCGAATCGTTCATCCTCGCCGTGAATCATGAAGGGCTCTGGATCATCGACCAGCACGTCGCCCACGAGCGCGTGCTTTTTGAAAAAGTCCTGCGCCAGCGCGCCATCGAAAGAGTAGAGACGCAGCGCATGCTGATGCCCCTCATCGTGGAACTTACGCCCGGGCAGCAGGCCATTTTCTCCGAGATCAGCGACGAGCTTCACCGGAACGGCTTCGAGGTCGAGCCGTTCGGTTCGCGCACGATCGCGGTAAAAACTTCGCCCGCAGGCGTGGAAGCCTCCGAAGTCGAACACATGCTCCATGAGTTGCTCGACCAGTTCGAGCGCGAAGAGCAGGTGCTGAACATGGAGGTGATCCGCACCCGCATCGCCGCTTCCATCGCATGTCATGCCGCGATCAAGGTCAACATGCCGCTCGAGCAGAACAAAATGGAGTGGCTGCTCAAAGAACTCGCGAAAACCGATTGTCCAATGAGCTGCCCGCACGGAAGACCCGTCGTGCTACGGTATTCTATGAAGGATATTCAGCGGGCCTTTAAGCGGATCTGATGACGCACGACGAACTGCAAGAACAACGCCGCGCCAAGTGGCACACCAACGGTGAACCAATCCGGACGTTCGAGGACGCGCGGGCGTTCATCGAATCCGTGGGCTTCGCGCTCATGTACCCTCTGCATCCGCCGGTACCGGTGCCAACGTTCATCGGAGCTTACGTCGGTTCCGAGGAAGGGCTGCCCACCTGGCAGAAGTCGTTTGCCGATCCGCGCGCCAAAGAGGCGACGGAGTTGATGATCCGGCTGCTTCGAGATCGCTCAGCCTACGAAGCGAATCTCTTCGGCGAAGACAACTTCCTCGTCTCGGCTTCGGCTTTCCCTTACTTCTACGCGCTGGTGGGCGATCGCAACCCCAAAACGATGCCCAAGCCGGGCACGCGTTCCGAGTTTTCAACGCTGGCGCGAGATGTCTTCAACGCCATCCAGAAGCATGGGCCGATGTCGAAGCAGCAACTTCACGATCGTCTTGGCGGCGCGCTTTCCGACGTGGCACTCGATCGCGCACTCAACGATCTCTGGTCTCGCCTGCGCATCACCCGAGTCGACTACCGTCCTGATGAAGGCGCGTTTTGGGATGTGCTGCTGCGCTGGTCTCCCGAACCGGTGAAGCAGGGCATTGAATTTTCCGTCCCGCAAGCGTTGTCAGCGTTGGTGTCAAAGTACGTGGAAGCGATGATTGCCGTGGATGCGAAGGAAGTCGAGGAATTCTTCGCGCAATTTGTGGCTCGCGCTAAAGTTCGCGACGCCATCAACGCGCTCCTTGCCGCGCGCGAATTCGCCATCACGCACGTCGGCAATCGATCCATGCTCACCGAGGCCTCCAGAGTAAAGGAAGAACGACCGGCACTCCCGCGCAACAAGCCGATCGCGCGTCGCCCGCGCCTGGGAGTTCGGCCGAAATGAGTGAGCGCCGGACCAAGCTGATCATCGCCATCGACGGTCCTGCCGGCGCCGGCAAAAGCACCATCGCGGGTTACCTTTCGCGCAAGCTTGGTTACGTGAATCTCGAAACCGGCGCCATGTACCGTGCACTCGCCCTGAAAGCCCTCGAAAGCGACGTCCCGCTCGACAACGAGCAGAAGCTCTTCGATCTTGCTGAGTGTTCGAACATCATGCTCGATCCTACACCGGACGGAAACCGTGTTCTGCTGGATGGGCGTGACGTTTCCAAACGCATTCGCGAAACCGATGTGAGCGATGCAGCCTCTCGAGTCTCGGTCCATCCGCGTGTTCGCGAATGGATGGTGACTCACCAGCGCGAGATGGGCAAACTCGGCGGCGTGATTATGGAAGGCCGCGACATCGGCACGAAAGTTTTCCCCGATGCCGACGTGAAAATCTTCCTCGACGCCAAGCCGGAAGTGCGGGCCGAT
>DASTGW010000559.1:0-6433 GCA_035718705.1 Terriglobales bacterium
TCTTTGCTCTCCGGCAAACTCAGGTTATTCCAGAACGCGTGTGGCAGTGCCTCGTACACAAGCAACTGCGCATCATCACCCGCATTTACGAATGCCATATGCAGACGCGACGTCCCACTCAGCAACAAGTCCCTCGTGCTCGTGATGAACAGCGCCGGCGGCATACCTTTCAAGTCCGCATAGATCGGCGACAGCACTGGATCCTTCGGATTCGTATCCTTCACATACTCCGGCAAGAGCGGCTCTCCTGGCTTCTTCGGATCATCCAGCGGACCCGCCAGCCCATCCAACCCGTACATCGCCAGCGCATCATCTTCCTGGCTGAAGTCGCCCGATCCTGAAAATATCCCTAACGCCGCCGGTAATGGCAACCCCAGCTGCTTGATCTTCACCGCCGTCTCCGCCGTCAGAATCGCTCCCGCCGACGTCCCAAAAATCGCAATCTTCTCCGGCTTGTACGTCTTCAGCAGCTCTTTGTAAACGGCGATCGTGTCCTCCACGCTTGCCGGAAACGGATGCTCCGGTGCCAACCTGTAAAGCACGCTCACCACTTTGGTCTGCGTCAGGCTCGCGATGGGAATCGTCTCCGTCAGCGACCCCGAATCCACCGCAAACCCGCCGCCATGAAAATTCAGCAGCACGCGGTCTTCTTTTCCCTTCGCGATCTGCGGCGGCATGATCACCCGCACCGGCACTGCCGCAATCTTCTCCTCCGTCACCGTCGCCGGATACATCTTCTTCGCCTGCTCGCCTGCGCCGTTCTGCCACGCATCCACGCCCACGCGCTGCTGCGCCACAGTCGACTTATCCGGCGCATCCGACTTCGGCCGCGCCAGCATCTTCTGGGCTTCCGCACTCACCGTCTTCGGCACCGGCACAATTCGCGTGATGTGCGCCGTGCCCTGCGCATCAATGAAACTCGTATTCGACTTCGCGGCTTTGGCAGCTGTGGTCTGCGCTTGCACTCCCACGGCAAGAATGGCGACGAAAAAAGCGGCATGCAATTTCATGCCGCACATTAAACCTGCCGAAAGCCGAATCGGCAAGTTCCCCGATCACGCCTAATGTCTCCGCATCCGCCGCCGATGTCTGAAAAGAAGGACTACCTCACACGAACGGACCCATGCAGCTTGCCATCGCACAACGCGCCTTGCTGTTTCTGATCTTCGGCTTGTCCTCCGCCTTTGCCGCTGAGCCCTTCGTCGACCAACTCCGCATCACCGTCGAGACCACCGCCGCATCTTCTTATTTATGGCGCGGATGGGAGACGAATAGCTCCGCCTCTTTGCAGCCCGCGATCACCCTCGCCTGGCGCGACTTCAGCCTCACCACCTGGCACAACTTCTCCCGCCACGCGCCCGCCAACCAGGCTTGGACCGAGCACGATCTCAGCTTCAGCTACTCGCCGTCCTACAAGAAATGGACATTCACTCTCAGCGCCACCGCATTCCTCTTCCCCGACAAGTGCGCCGCCGAAGGCAATCGCAGCTACGAGTTCACCGTCGGCGTCACCCGCAAGCACTGGCTACAGCCCTCATTCGCCATCTCCCACGACTTCAAACTCGGCAACGGCACCTACTACTACGCGTCGATCGGCCACACCTTCCAACTCACCAAGCGCGCCGATTTCTCCGCCCTCCTCGGCGCCGGACTCAACCAGCATCAATGGACCCGCACCACCACGCTCTCTGACGTCGACACCATCCTCTCCACCAACATCGCCCTCAACCCGCGCACAACCCTCACACCATCTTTCACCTACATGACCGGTAACCGCACTCTCTTCGGCTCACACCGCGCAGTGTCACTGAAGTTATCCATGCGCCTTTGGGGCTCGGAGTAGTTGTGGCGCGGCCGCATCGGCCGCGAATTGTATGTCTGCCGGCAGTTTGTGTGTGGCGCGTCGTCAGGCACGACTACTGAAGTCCAACTCGCTTTTGAAGATCGAGGAAGCGCGGGTCGTTGCGCACGGGATCAAAAAAAGGATGCACTTTCATAAACTGCAGGATATTCGACTGCTCCTCGTACGCGCGCTCGAACCATACAAATGCCTGTTCATAGTCGCCGAGGCCGAGGTACGCATTAATGAAAGCGCCGGCGGGAACATATCCGGTTTTCTCACGGCGTTTCAGTTCGTCGATCAGGCGCAGGGCGTCGCCCCGCCGGCCGGCGTGTCCGTACGCAGCGGCCAGCAACTCCACCGAACCCGGGCTCCGGTCCATCAGCGTAACCGTCCTTTCCAGTACGGGTATCGCGCGCTCAGGCTCGTTCTTGGCGATGTACACGAATCCCATGTACCAGAGCGATTGCGCATCGTCGGGATGAACGGCAAGATAGCTGTTCAACTCGCGGAGAGCTTCATCGTAGCGACGCGCTCGAAAGAGGAACCATGCGATTCCGCCGCCGGAGACTCCCACCGGATCGAGACTACGCGCCCGCGTTGCCAATTCCAGCGATTCGTCGATGCGTCCCTGGCACATGAGCCAGCTCCCCAATCCCAGAACCGCAGCCGCATCGTTTGGCTTCAATGCGATCGCTCGACGGTATTCCGACTCAGCTTCCGACCAGTGCCATTGTTGCTGATAAACCTGGCCGAGCAAGGCGTGCGCTTCGGCGAGGTTCGGATCGAGTTCAAGCGCCTTCTTCGCTGCCTCGATAACTTTAGGACGAAAATCTCGCGGCGATCCTCCAACGAAGATGGTTCCAAGTCCGCTGTAGGCTTTCGCCAATCCCACAAACGCGGGCGCGAAGCTCGGGTCTTTGTGGATTGCGTCCTCGAAATAGCCAATGCTCTGCTCGATGGCCGCACGGTTGTCACCACGGACAGAGAGTCCCTTGAGGTAGCTCTCGTACACTTCCGGCGCAACACGTCGCGCCGCGGTAATACGCGCGTTCTCCTCACCGGAAACCGTGGCCGCGATTTTCAGCGCGATGGTTTGCGCAAGGTCAGCTTCCAGCGAAAGGGCATCGCCGAGGTCGCGATCGTAACTCTCCGACCAGAAATGTTCGTCCGTGCGGGCGCGAATCAGCTGTGCGTGAACCCGCACGTGATTACCTTCCCGTATGACTGAACCTTCCACGATGGCATCCACATCAAGTGCCTTTGCGATTTCCGGCACCACCGTGCGCTGGCCCTTGAACGTCATCACCGAGGTTCGCGATATCACCCGGAGATTGTGGATGGCCGCAAGCCTCCCGATCAGCGATTCGGTGACGCCGTCGGCGAGATAGTCCTGCGTCGCGTCTCCAGACAGGTTGTCGAACGGCAGCACCGCCAGAGACCGAATTGGCTCAGCCTTACTGCGTTGATTGAGCCAGTATCCGAGCAACGCGACACCGCCGATTACGAACACCAGAACGACAGCGAGTAGCAATCGCCGCCTCCGGATCGACGACGCGACTACCGGCATCTCGGCCGGGACGGAAGCCGGTGCAGCAATGGGCTCTTCAGCCGGCGGGGCTTCCACGTCGGCGATGAAGCGATAACCCCGCCGGGGAAGTGTCTCGATGTAGCGTGGGTGGTCCGCCGAATCGTCCAGGACTTCGCGCAGTCGAGCGACGGCGTTGCGAATGCTGTGGTCGAAGTCGACGAAAACGTCTGCCGGCCAGAGCTGGTTGCGCAGCTCCTCTCGCGTGACCAGCGTTCCTGGGCTCGCCGCCAGGATAGCCAAAATGTTGACCGGCAATCCCTGGACCGGCAGGCGAACCCCGCGCTTGCGCAACTCGCCCGCCGCGACATCGAGCTCGTAGACACCGAACCGAATCACGTTCCGCGGGCTGGTTTGGCTGGCCATAGGCTGGGTCGACGCCAAGGACATGCTAGCCTAACTTCCCCGATTTCAGAAGCTTAACCAAGGACATGCAAATGGTGCCCATCGGACTCCGCCTGCATTGACGTACCGCTCGCGCGCAGCCTAAAGCTGTGACATCGAACGCGCCCACACTCGCGCGCTCAGAAGTCACTCTTTGAAGGAGTCCCATGAAACGTTTCCCAATCTGCACTGCGCTCGTCTGCCTATGGACGGTTTTCAGCTTCGCCACCCTCGCTCAAGCCCAGAACGTAATCACCACCTGGAATGCCATCGCCTCGAACACCATCATCAAGGTCGGCGGCAACGGACCCTCGCCAGCGGGTGTCTACTTTGCTTATGCGGCCATTGCCACCTACGACGCCGTCAATGCCATCAGCCGCACCGCACAACCTTTCTATTACCGCGGTCCGGGCTGGCCCGGAGCCTCCCAGGAAGCGGCCGCCGCTGCTGCCTCGCACAAGGTGCTGGCACACTATTTCCCATCGCAACAAGCGGCACTCGACCAAAACTATCAGGCTACCTTGACCGCCATTTCCGGCTCACCGGCCGCCAAGACCGCCGGCATGGCTCTCGGCGAGGCGGCCGCCGACGCCTTGATCGCCGCCCGCGACCACGATGGACTGAAAGCAAATGTCACCTACAACCCGGGCAGCGGACCCGGCAAATGGCAACCGACGCCTCCCGCCTTCGCGGCTCCTGCTACGCCCTGGCTCGGACAGATGACTCCCTTCACGTTTAATGATCCCGCCGCGTTTCTTCCCGCCGGACCCACGCCACTCGACAGTGTTGATTGGGAGCGCGACTACAACATCACCCGGCTATTCGGCGCCGCCAACGGGTCCGTCCGCACCCCACGGCAAACCGAAATCGGGATCTTCTGGACGGAGAACACCGCCCAGCAGTACGCACGTCTGTTCAACAACCTCGTCACCCAACGTGGACTCAGCGTCCCCGAAAGTGCGCGCTTCATGGCCATGCTGTGGACCGGCTTTGCTGATTCCGCCATCGGCTGCTATAACGCGAAATATCACTTCGGATTCTGGCGTCCCGTCACGGCGATCCCAGCCGGCGGAGGTAATCCAAACCTCACTTCCGATGCCACCTGGCTTCCCCTCGCCGCCACCCCAAACCATCCCGAGTATCCCGCAGCCCACGCGTGCCTTACCGGCGCAGTTACCACTTTGATTGCGACCTACTTCCACACGTCGAATCTGCCAATCTCGGTCGACAGCCTGTCCTTTAAGGACGGCGTTCACACCCACACTTTCACCAACACCGACGACTTCCTCTCGGAAGTGCAATGGGCCCGCATCTACGCCGGATTCCATCATTACCACTCGGTGGTAGACGGTGCAGAGTTGGGGAAGAAGGTCGCCGACAATCTTGCCGATAACTTCTTCCGACCCAGACGATCCGGCCGCGACTGATGGTCTGACTTGCTCACGTGGCGCGGACAACGTTGCCCGCGCCACGCCCGAACACTCGCCCGTTGGACGCGAGCGCCAGTTCGCGCTTCGTTTCCGCTACACGCCACGACGTGTCCCGCGTCCTTGAAACAACAATCCAGCGCGCTATAATCCGCCCGCACCTACTCTGAATTTTGGGGTTGCTACCGTACGCCCGTCGTACGCAGCTGGATCACTCATATGACGCGTCTTCTTACGATTTCCATGTGCTTCCTCCTGCTGAGCGCGCAAGCTCAGCAGAACGCTACTCCTCAACCCACCAGCAACGATGCGCAAGCTTCCACCGCAGCCGCGCCCGCACCCGTTCAAACTCCCAAACCCGCCCCCACTCGCCCCACTCTCGAAGATGGAACGCCCATCAAGCTGCGCATCAGCCAGACGGTTTCCTCCGCCGATGCGCATGTTGGTCAAACCGTCGATTTCGAAGTGCTCGAAGAAGTCAAAGTCGGCGACACCCTCATCGTGCCGAAAGGCGGAATGGCATGGGCCACCGTCACCGAGGCTCAGTCCAAGCGTCGCATGGGACGCGGCGGCAAACTCAACATGAACATCGATTCCGTGCGCCTCGTGGACGGCGAAAAAGTCGCCCTCCGTGCCATCAAGGACGTCAAAGGCGGAGGCCACGTCGGCGCCATGACCGGCGCCATGGTCGCCACCGGCATCGTCTTCTTCCCCGCCGCACCACTCTTCCTCTTCATGCACGGCAAAGACATCACCATCCCCAAGGGCACCGAGATCACCGCGTACGTGAGCGGCGACGTGCCACTCGACCTCGCCAAGTTCCAACCCGACAAACCAGCCAGGGCTCCACTTGTAGTA
Organism: Terriglobales bacterium; assembly: GCA_035718705.1. GTDB lineage: Bacteria > Acidobacteriota > Terriglobia > Terriglobales > Acidobacteriaceae > DATMXP01. The sequence continues at coordinate 6,098 of DASTGW010000559.1, forward strand.
AACGCCGCGAAGAAAGAAATCGGAACTCTGTCCGTTACCTCTGACCCGAATGGCGCCGAGGTCTACATCGACAACGAATTCGCCGGCAACACTCCCTGCAAGCTAACCGTGGACGCAGGCAAGCACACCATCAAAGTCACCGCGAAGGACCACAAAGACTGGTCCCGCGACATGACCATCAGAGAAGGTTCAGAGATGACGGTGAATGCGGGGCTGGAGAAATAGCTGGACTGAACTCAGCTTGCATTCATCATCAGCCCACGGCTTCAGCCGTGGTACCACCCTGGCGTTAATACTTCTTTCTTTTCCGCGCGAGCGCAGCTCGCGTCTCACGGT
>DASTGW010000560.1:0-2647 GCA_035718705.1 Terriglobales bacterium
CTTTAACGACTCCACCGGGGTGGGTGATGAAGGGGAAACCGATGCTCGCGGTCCGTGGAACGAGGGCGGCAACTGGAGAATCGTGGATTCCCCAGAACTCGAACGGGGAGTCGAAGGAAATCAGGCGAGGACAGCCGTCAAGAGCAACAAACGCGTCAATGAAGACGGCGGAAAGACCAGAGTAAAGAAGTCGGCATAAAAATCGCGAGTCAATAAAAAGGAGTTCTCATGCAAGATAAAGTTCGCAGCGGCGTTTTAGAGGATCGTTTCACAGGTGCCATTGAGTCGCAAACCTCCAAAGTCCCAAGTTCGGGTTATTTGGCGGCGGCATTCGGCGCCATTGCCGCGTCGGCCATTCTGAAGATCGTGGGTAAGGATGACTGGGCTCTGTTTGTAGGACAGTGGCCGGCGGCATTTCTGATAATGGGCGTCTACAACAAGATGGTGAAGCAGCACGGCTCAGACGCATACAGCAAGGCTGCTTAAAAGTCGGTTGGACCCTCGATCTGTCCTCAAACCTGGGGTTTCTCGAGGGTCCGCGCTGATTTCTTGAAAGTTTCAATACAAACCGAACGAGCAACAATAACCAAGTTTAAAGGAGAAGGATTATGTCGATTTTGGCCTGGATCGTATTGGGTCTGATTGCTGGGTTCATAGGCAGCAAGCTAGTAAACAAGAGTGGCGAAGGAGTGATTCTCGATATCGTGCTGGGAATCGTTGGCGCTGTCGTTGGGGGCTGGGTCTTCACCATGTTCGGAGCCCACGGCGTATCCGGCGTGAACCTGTATAGCCTGTTTGTCGCTGTGATCGGGGCGGTGCTCATCTTGGTTGTTTACCATGCCGTCAGAGGTGGAAGAACGCGCGCGTAAGCTGCTGCACCGTGGGGAATCTCGTCCTCACATCTATTGACCGTATACGGCTCGTGCGATCTTAGTAAAGGAGACTCAGCGCGCACGTTGGGGGAGTGACTTGCTGAGCGTGACTAATTTCGGAAACATAACTGTGCGGATTTCCTCGTTACTGCAGTTCGATCCATCAGAGGATGCATGCCGCACCTCTCAGGAGAGGGCCACTTTTCCCAACACATCGAGCCCTGCACTTCGCAGTAAGCCGGCAACCCCGGATTCCGATAGACGGGAGGAATCGTATTCGATTCGGAGCGTGCGCTCTTTTCCGTTTACAGTCATGCGCCAGATACCATAGACGTCACGCACGCGGGCCATCGCGCGCGTCTGAACTTCTGTTAGTTGGGTGCCATAGCGAAAAGCAACGTTTATTAAAGTCATTGTCCAACCCATCCTTGCGTACACCAACCAAGATACGATCAGTGCTCGCCCATCCTAGGCTTGCATTGCTGCAAGAGAATTACTGAGCAAGATAGCTCAATTCGGCATACGCCCAGCGTGAGTAATCAAAATAGAGTTGAAATTGCGAGAAAGATGTCGCCGTCTTGGTAAAGATGAAACCACCTCTGAAATCCGATTTCTAATCTTCTGCTGGAATGGATACCAACCGGGAGTTCACCAATGCTCACGCACGCCATACGTGCCGCGGTGAGCTATCTTGCTCAGACAAGAAACTCTGCTCCTGCCATGATTAATTTGCCCGAGTGTGTGGATCGAATCGTGGCCGCTGATTCGCAGTTCCAATTTCTCGGTCGCTGCGACCGTTACTGGTGACCTCACCCGAAAGCGACCACATCCAGAAGACCGGCATTCAAGCCGTGCGTTGTCGATCAATCCGGCGAACACGATCGATCCACAAGAGCTCCCGACAGCTGAACTTGCGCATCCGCGTTTCACGCGAGATGTGAGAGGTGTCCGCAGGAAGGAAACGTCAAAGACTATGCCCTTACTTCAAGCAGCAGAGATTCTGGTGGTAGTAGGCGTCCTGCTATGCCTGGTGAACCCATTCATTCCTATGCAGTCGTCTATCAAGTCAATTCTGAACGCGGTGGGTAGTGATTGCGGTAGTTGTGTGGCCGCTCAACGCGTTAGGGCTCTTTCATTCGCTATCCCGCATGCGCATCGGATCGTGAAGGATGAGTTCAGGCAACCAACACGGACATGAGATGCGAACCCAACGTTCCAACAACGTAACACGGCAGACAACTGCCTGAAGGAGATCCTTTGAAAAATAAGCTTTTGCTAACAGCAGCAGTGCTTCTCAGTACGAGCGCCTTTGCCCAAACCAATTCTCAAACAGAACTCGTAGTAGAACCCATGAACCCGACTCCCGTTTTTCACGTGTCCGTGACCAGCCGTAGCGTGCAGGCGATCAATTACAAGCATCGCGGCGGAGCCACCAAGCTGGATTTTTCCGGGACGGAACTGATGCCTGCGGCGACTGGCCAAGCCAAAGTGGAGAGCAAGAAAGGTTACACAGAAATCGAAGTTGAATTTGCCAATCTGCAAAAACCCACGACGTTCGGTGGCGAGTATCTCACTTATGTCCTGTGGGCAATCTCTCCAGAAGGCCGGGCAGTTAACCTCGGCGAAATCCTAGTTGGCGATAACCATCGCAGCAAGGTGGACGTCACCACCGATCTGCAGGCCTTTGCACTGGTCGTCACAGCCGAACCTTATTATGCAGTGCGGCAGCCCAGCAACGTCGTCGTGATTGAGAATGTGGTCCGCGCCGATACCAA
>DASTGW010000561.1:0-4883 GCA_035718705.1 Terriglobales bacterium
CGACTGTATCCGGCTATTTACCTTTCAGTTATGGACCCCTCCCCTAGGGGTGGATCTCTGGAATCAGTGACTTACGGGGAGAAAGTCGTGATTTTTGTTCATGGCAAAAGACTTATCGGTTAAGTTCTAGATTTAAAACCAGTTAAGTTCAGGTTTCCCGTTCGACAGCGAACGCTTTAGGTTACTGATGAGTAACTGCCATTCTGGTCTGCGTACCTCGGAAACAAAAAAGAAAAAAAGCCAAAATCCTGAAAAAGCAGGACTTAGCTTGGGGGTACTTTAGCCCGATCTTGCAAACAAAGGACTTAGAGGCAAAATCGTCATAATCAATGAGTTATCGATAATGCCGGCAGAGTGCATAGATGCTTCGCTCCGCTCAGCATGACCTTGCCGCTCAGCATGACCTTGCCTTTCAGCACCTTGCCCTCAGCACCTTGCCCTCAGCACCTTGCCGTTCAGCATGACCTTGCCTCTCAGCACCTTGCCCCTCAGCACCTTGCCCCTCAGCACCTTGCCGTTCAGCATGACCTTGTCTTTCACAGGTGCTTCACTTCGCTCGGCATGGCCTTGCATTTTCACTGGTGCTTCGCTCAGGGGCTTGCCTTTCGTTGGCGCATCGCCCGCATGACGTCAGCTTTCATGATGCTTCGCTAGCAAGACGCTGCCGCTGTTGCCACACGCCGGCAATCTCCGCATCAGGCCAGCCTTGATAGCCAGGTTGTCAAAGAACAAAGGTGGTGAGGCGCTTTTGGCGTCTTCACCACCTTATATATTCAGAATAACAAGTTGACCCAAGCGCTATGCCAAATTTTCGAAAATAATTCCTGCGGCAATGGTGATCGGTGACAAGGCCCAAAGCGGATGCCTCGCTGCGCTCGTCATGACAAAGCGAAGCATCCGTCACGACAAGGCAAAGCAGGGTTCCTCGCAAAGAGCGCGAAGGAGCCAAGGCCGCGAAGAATACAGTGACAATCCTTGTCTGTTACATTGGGTGCGAAATCATTCATAAGGAAGTTGAACGATGAATTGGACTGATGAAGCTAGCTCGATCGTGGAAGAGTTGCTGCGGGATTTGCCGGCACCGGTGAGAGAAGGGGTGCATGAGACTTCGGCGCATCGAGCCGAGGCGTTAACCCAAGACGATGGTGAGGATGAAGTCTCGCTCGAGACTGCGGTGAGAGCGTTTATCGAGAGCACTCCGGAAGATCTGCGTAATCGGTTGAAACATTCGCTCACGTATCACGGGATCGATCCGGAGGAGTACGAAGAGTCATTTGGAAACCAGTAGATATGAGGTCAAGTTCAAGACTAGGTGCCCGCGAATCTTGCGGGCATTATCTTCTTTAGCGACGAGTGCGAATGATCGGTGCAATTGATATCGGCGGAACAAAGATAGCGGCCGGTGTAGTGGACGATGATGGCCATATAGTGCGCAGCATGGAGTGTCCCACGGATGCGCGAGCGGGATTTTCGAATGCGATCTCGCGCATGGCTTCGATGTTGCGCCGGACGGCGAAGGATGCGGGCGGGGAGATCAAAGGGATCGGCATCGGATCGACGGGGCCGGTAGATCCTTATACAGGCCTCATCGGCAACGTGGAGTTTCTGCCCACCTGGGAAGGCGAGAGCCTGGTACCTGCGCTGGCAAAGGAATTCGATGTTGGGATTGCGGTGGAGAACGATGCTGACGCGGCGGCGCTGGGGGAAGCGGTCTGGGGCGCGGGTCGCGGCAAGCGCAATGTAATCTTCGTCACCATCGGAACCGGCCTGGGCGCTGGGATCATTCTCGATGGCAGACTTTATCGCGGTATTGAAGGAACTCATCCGGAACTGGGGCACCATGTTCTAGACGCGGATGGGCCATTGTGTTCCTGCGGCGCACGCGGTTGCTGGGAGAAATTGGCGTCAGGCACTTCGATTGCGGAGTGGTACAACGCCCAGACTTCGACGGAGCCGATCTCGGCGAAACGCATGTTCGAACTGGCGGCGGGTGGGAACGCACTGGCGAGCAAGGCGGTTGAACGAGAGGCTTATTACCTGGGCGTGGGCGTCGCGAATCTGGCGACGATCTTCAGTCCGGAGATGATCATTCTTGGGGGCAGCGTGATGCGGAGCGCGGCGATGCTGATGGATGGAATTCGCAATGTGGTTCGGCAAAACTGCGCGTTCGTTCCGCACGAGAAGATCGAAGTCCGGGTGGCATCACTGGGGCCGTATACAGGTCTGATCGGAGCGGCTCGAGTCTGGCATCACCGGTTCGCAACGAGTTAGGAGTAGTGGTGTCCGGTTTAACAATCATTGAAGGGCCATATCTTCGCGACATCCTGGATCAGCCGCGCGCGCTGCGGGAGACGATTGCGGGTCTGAAGGTGGATCCGGCAATAGAAGAGATTGGGCGCAAGCTCGGCGGCGATGAGTTCGACCGCGTCGTGCTTACCGGCATGGGGTCCTCTTACCACGCACTTCATCCGTTGAATCTTGTTCTCGGCCAGCTCGGACGCACGCCGGTGATGGTGGAGACCTCGGAGTTGATCCACTACCAGGCTCATCTGCTTACGTTGCGAACGCTGGTGGTAGCGGTTTCGCAGTCGGGACGCAGTGTGGAGATGGTGCGATTGCTCGAGCTTAACCGCAAGCAGGCAGCGCTTGTTGGCGTTACGAATTATGCCGACAGTCCGCTGGGCACTGAGAGCGAGGCAGCGATCGTCACACGGGCCGGGGAAGAGAGCACCGTTTCCTGCAAGACGTATGTTTCCTCGCTGGTGGCGTTGCGCTGGCTGGCATCGATCTTTGCCGGCGATGATACGAATGGGACACTGAGCGAGATGGAAGCGGTTGTTCCGGCGGTGGAAGGCTATCTCCGCGATTGGAAGGATCATTGCTGGAGCTTTGCTAAGCGTCTGGAGGGCATCGAGCACATGTTTGTAGTTGGCCGGGGCACTTCGCTCGCGGCGGTTGGCACAGGTGCTTTGACGATCAAGGAGTCCGATCACTTTCACGCCGAGGGCATGAGCAGTGCTGCGTTTCGACACGGGCCCATGGAGATGCTGAATGAGGGAACGTTCGTGGTGATCTTTGCGGGAGATTCGAAGACGCGCGAACTGAATCGTGGAATGTATCGCGAATTGAAGGAACGCGGTGTACGTTGTGCTTGGATCGGAGAAGACTCTGAGGATGCCGAACTGCGCTTGCCGACGATTACGCCGGCGCTGCGGCCGGTGATGGAGATTCTACCGATGCAGATGATCACGCTGGGGCTGGCAGCGAATGCAAACCGCGAAGCCGGAAAATTCGAACACGCGACGAAGATCACAACGGTCGAATAGCCGACGGCACGAAAGGGATTGTGATGCGCAGAAGCTACGGCATTGCCGCACTGGTGTTCGTTATCTTCTTCGTGCTGTCGCTGCTGACAAACATTCTCGGGCCGATCGTACCGGACATCATCAACAGCTTCCATGTAAGCCTGGCGGCTGCCGCGTTCCTGCCTTTCTCGTTCTTCATCGCCTATGGAGTGATGTCGATTCCGGCTGGTTTCCTGGTCGATCGCTTCAGCGAGAAGCCGGTGATGGTGGTCTCATTTGTAGCTGCGCTGGCGGGAGCGCTGAGTTTTGCGCTGATGCCCATTTACTCGGTCGCGGTCGTGTCCCTGTTCGTGATCGGTACGGGAATGGCCGCATTGCAGGTGGCGATCAATCCTCTGCTGCGCGTGGCAGGCGGTGAGGAACATTTCGCGTTCAACTCCGCGTTTGCGCAATTTGTTTTCGGTGCGGCGTCGTTTCTGTCGCCTCTCGTCTATTCGTACCTGGTCAATAATCTTTCCGCTCGAAACAGGAGTGGGCCGCTGCTCGGTACTTTGGCGAAGATCACGCCACCAGAGCTTCCGTGGGTATCGATGTACTGGATCTTCACCGTCGTTACGGCAGTCATGGTGCTGGTATTGCTGGTCGTGCGGTTGCCGAAAGTCGAACGGACGGCTGATGAACAGGCAGGTACGGCCGACATGTATCGGTCGTTGCTGCGCAAGCGGATCGTTTGGCTGTTCTTTCTCTGCATGTTTGCCTATGTGGGCTGCGAGCAGGGAACGTCGGTGTGGATGTCGAAGTTTCTTTCGCAGTACCACGGATTCGATCCGCATGTGGCGGGCGCGACGGCGGTATCGAGGTTCTGGGGACTCATGACCGTCGGGTGTCTCGCGGGCATGGTGTTGCTCAAGCTATTTGACAGTCGCAAGGTGCTGATTTCCTTTTCTATCGGCGCCCTCGCCTGCCTGACCGCGGCATTGTTCGGGACGGCACAGGTTTCGTTCTTCGCATTTCCGGCGATTGGATTTTTTGCGTCGGTGATGTGGCCGACAGTGGTGTCTCTCGGTCTGAATTCAGTGGCGGAGTATCACGGGTCGTTCGCGGGTATTCTCTGCACCGGGATCATGGGCGGTGCGGTGGTGCCGTTCGTGATTGGAAGCCTGGGAGACGCGTTCGGTTTGCGAGCGGGAATGCTGGTTTTGTATCTGACATTTGGGGGAGTGCTGTCAGTCGGCTTCTGGGCGAAGCCGATCATCAGCAATAAGACGATCGGCAGGAGTGAAGTAGAGACCGCGAAATATTGAGTTTAGAGCAAGAGCAAAGCCTTCCCGCGGGGGAAGGCTTTGCTGTTTCCGGAGAGCTGAAGCTTACTTTGCTTTGACCACCACGAAGTCGGGGCTGATGGTGACCGCGATCTGCGCCGTATCGCTGTTGGTGGTGAGATCGACCTTGTGGACCTTGCTGTCGCTGCCGCCAACGTAGAGGAATAAGCCGTCGAGGGTGAGACCACCGGTGGTCGGAGTCGCGCCTCCGGCGAGTGTGATGGCAGCCGTCGTGTTGTCCGCGGTGTTGAAGACG
>DASTGW010000562.1:0-4751 GCA_035718705.1 Terriglobales bacterium
CGCCACGCCTTGGACAGTTCGGGTTCCAGACCCACACCTCCAACAATGACGATGCGGTCGAAGGTGTGATCCTTATGCGCCGCGGCGAGCAGGCGCAGAACGTGCTGAAAGCAGTAGAAGAGAAGACGGACGAACTGAATCGCTCAGTGTTGCCGAAGGATGTAAAGATCCGTCCGTTTTACGACCGATCAGATCTGGTGAAGCTCACGATCGACACGGTTGAAGGGAACTTAGTCCGGGGCATGATCCTGGTCCTCATCATCCTCATCTTCTTTCTTGTAAGTGTACGCGCTGCGGTGATTACCGCACTTACGATTCCGTTGGCGTTGCTGTTCAGCTTCATCATTCTGCACGGACGGGGAATCTCCGCGAATCTGCTTTCGATCGGAGCCATTGATTTCGGAATCATCATCGACGGCACAGTGGTGATGATTGAAAACATCTATCGCGAACTGGCGGAGCGTGCAGGGCAGGACTATCGCCTGCATGAGGTGATACTCGGGGCCGCAGCCGATGTCGATCGGCCCATCTTTTATTCCGTCGCCATCATCATTGCCGGATACTTGCCCATCTACGCGTTGGGTGGTCCGTCGGGAAAACTGTTTCATCCCATGGCGGACACCATGTCGTACGCATTGCTAGGCGCTCTGCTACTCACACTCACGCTGGTTCCCGTACTTGCCTCTTATTGGTTCAAGAACGGAGTGCGCGAGAAGCAAAACAAGATCTTCGAGTGGATCAAGCGGGTTTACAGCAAGCAACTTACCTGGTCGCTCGACCATCCGTGGACCACGATGATCATCGCCACCATCATTTTTGGGGCGTCGCTTCTCTTGATTCCATTCATCGGCGGCGAATTCATGCCGCATCTCGACGAAGGCGCGCTGTGGGTTCGCGCGACCATGCCTTACACGATCTCATTCGAGGAGGCGAGTCGAATCACGCCGGAAATCCGCAAGATCTTGGTCTCGTATCCGCAGGTGACTGAAGTGGGCTCTGAACTCGGGCGCCCCGATGACGGAACGGATCCCACCGGATTTTTCAACGCTGAGTTTTATGTTGGACTGAAGCCGTACAGCGATTCGTCATGGAATGGCAAGATCCACACCAAGCCGGAGTTGATCGCTGCCATCGATAAGCAACTGGCCGCTTTCCCCGGGATCATCTTCAACTACACACAGCCTGCGGAAGATGCCGTGGACGAGGCCCTCACCGGATTAAAGAGCTCCTCGGCCGTGAAGATTTACGGCACCGATCTCAATGTGCTCCAGGCCAAAGCACTGCAGATGAAAGAGATTTTATCGAAGGTGCCTGGGTTCACCGATCTCACCGTAGTGCGCGAACTTGGGCAGCCGAGTTTGCTGATCGATGTGGATCGAACCAAGATTGCGCGGTATGGAATCAACGTCGCCGATGTGGAGGCAGTGATTCAAGCTGCGGTGGGTGGCGAGGCGGCCACGCAAGTCATTCAGGGCGAGAAATTGTTTGATCTCGTCGTCCGTATGCAGCCGCAATTTCGCAGCAGTGCAGAGCAAATTGGTAACCTGCTGGTGGGTACGCCTGACGGCCAGCAAATCCCGCTCATCGAATTGGCAACCATCACGCAAGGAAACGGCGCCTCGTTCATCTATCGCGAAGACAACTCCCGTTACATCGGAATCCAATACAGCATTGAAGGGCGCGACCTGGCGAGAGCCGTTGCCGATGGGCAGAAAGCGATTCGGAAGAATGTACAGTTGCCACATGGCTACCGTCTGAGTTGGGGTGGCGAATATGATCAGTTCGTAGCGGCGAAACAGCAGATGTATATCATCGGTCCGGTAGCTGTTTTGCTGATCTTCTTCATCTTGTTCGCACTCTACGGCAATTTCAAGTTCCCCATAGCGATTGCGATCGGTGTCGTCATGACTCAACCAGTCGGGGCGCTTCTGGCGTTGAAACTCACCAATACAACGTTCAGCGTGTCGTCAGTTCTCGGGTTGTTGGCGCTGTTGGGCGTATCGGCCGAGACCGCGGTCATTCTGTTCTCTTATATCAACAAGCTTCGACTCGAAGGCATGAGTATTCGTGAGGCGACCTATCAGGCATCGTTGTTGCGACTGCGGCCGATTATGATGACGGCTCTTGTCGCCTGCTTGGGACTCTTGCCTGCTGCTCTTTCGACGGGCATAGGGTCAGATACGCAAAAGCCATTTGCCATTGTGATCGTGGCAGGCTTGATATCAAGGTTGTTCCTGGGGTTTTTCGTAAACCCGATACTTTACCGAGCGGTGGCACGCGATGGGGATGTCCTGCAGGTCTGAAGTCGTATACACCCGGCGCGAACGGAAATCGTGCATTTGTCTCAAGTCTTCCACAGAGACACAAGGACACGTGTCTCGCACAACACAAGGCCATCTCGAAACCGGTCATAAGTGATGAACACGGCGTGGTAACAGAAGTGCACTGCTGAGAGCGGTATAATCCGCTGCTTCGCAGAGGAACTGTTTGGCACGTCTTCTCCAACTCCGATGGTTGGCTGTACCGCTGGTCTGTCTGATCGCCGCCGCTGCGATCGCCTTCGTCGCACGCCGGCCGAGCGCACCTGCAGCCATCATCCTCAGCGTGGATCATGATTTTGTGCCCGCAGATGGATTCACATCGGCCAGCATCACTGCGCGCGCTAGCGACGGACGCAAACTCCGCACCGTAAACTGGCGGGTGGAGTCTGGGCGCAACCTCATCAGCCTTGATAGAGAGACGCCCCAGGAAATTCGTCTCCACGCAGGCGTGACGCCCGGAGAAGTGCAATTGATAGCAATCTCGTCGGGGTTAAAACCTGGGCGAGTGACGGTAAAACTCGGGTTGGATCCCTCTGATGAATTTTCCGATGGCACGCCGGACTTTGTCCGTCTGCAGGACCAGTCTGACCGACTCGCTTTTCGTCGCTGGTTTACCTTTCTGGCCGAGTCGACGTTCTTTCAGAAGGAAGAGGATCGTCCCGCGGAAGTGTCGGACTGCGCGGCGCTCATTCGCTTCGCGTATAGGGAAGCCCTACACGCGCATGATGGTGCGTGGGCCAACCAGTGGCATCTCGAATCAACTCCGAGTGCGCCTTCGGTCAGGAAGTATGACGTTCCTCACACGGCACTCGGGCCTTTGTTGTTCCGTACGCGGCCAGGAACGTTTGCGCCTGAGGACATCAATAACGGCACATTTGCGGAATTTGCTAACGCCGAGACACTTCGACGTTTTAACGCACATTTCGTCAGTCGCGATTTGAGGGCCGCTCGTCCCGGAGACCTGATTTTCTTTCGACAGGCCGCCGGACGCATGCCGTACCACACCATGATCTTCCTCGGCACCAGTCACTTCGGCGAAGGTGACGACTGGCTGATCTACCACACTGGTCCTGATCAAGGACACTCCGGCGAGATCCGCCGAGTGACTGTCGAGGATCTCATGCATCATCCGGATGCCCGCTGGCGCCCGTTGCCGCAAAACCCAGCTTTCTTGGGTGTCTACCGTTGGAACGTTCTTCGGGAGGCTAACTGATATGCGCCCATATCGCGCAATTACGTTTGCATTCATAGTCCTGCTAAGCACGATTGCCCTTGCACAGAACGAGGCCGAGCCCGGATATTTTTCGCTCTCCACGAACAAGACGTATGCCCCAGGCCAGAAGGCCACCATCGATGTTTGGGCGCAACGTGTGGACACGCTCGAGTTCCGCGTTTACCGGGTGAAAGATCCGATTAAGTTCTTTAATGATCTCGGCGATTTACACCAGTTTGGTGGACGCGTACAGGCACCTCCGCATACGCAAACCTTCCTTGAGAAGTTTCACGAATGGAAGCATGGCGTCTTTGCCTGGATACGCGATTTCTTCCGGGCACAGTTCACGGCAGAAAACCGACACGCGATCCGCGAACAGCGTAGCGCGGCGCGCCAACAGAAACAGTCGCCCGCGCAGATTTTCGCGCAAATCCCGCTTATCAACTCGCAGCAGCTGGTCGCAACTTGGAAAGAGAACATCGGTTCCTCGACGCGGGCCTCATGGGAGAGCGACACCGTTTCCGTGCCGGTGAACGACAAGGGCGTCTACCTGGTCGAGGCTACGGACGGCAAGTTGCGCGGATACACCATCGTGATCGTGAGCCAGATGGCAATGATCACCAAAACTGCGCCTGGCACAGTTCTTGCCTATGTTGCCGATCGTAATAACGGAACGCCGGTCCCAAACGCGCAGACGTACTTCTTCATCAATCGTAATCAGGCCGGACAGCAGATGACGTCGGCTGATGGCATCGCACAAGTCGATGTCAAAGAGGATAAACCTGAGTCTGTGCTGGTAATGGCTCGCACAAGCGATGACTTCACTGTGAGTTCTCCATGGTCATACTGGATGAGCACCGACGCCGCAAGATCACTCACGACCTACGTCTACACGGATCGGCCGGTGTACCGGCCCGGCGACACGATGCATTTTAAGGCCATCCTGCGGACACATGCTGGCCTCACCTACCAGACGCCAGCGAACACTGACTACAACATCCAGATCACCGACATGGAAGGGAAGGACGTTCTCAATACCACGCTGAAGTCATCCGCGATGGGAACGTTGCATGGCGAGTGGGCGATTCCGGCGGACGCCGCTCTTGGGGATTACAACATCCAGTTACGCACCGGTGAGAACTACACCCCGGGCGGTAACTTCGCAGTCCAGGAATATAAGAAGCCGGAATACGAAGTGCGCGTAATCCCCGACCAGA
>DASTGW010000563.1:0-2020 GCA_035718705.1 Terriglobales bacterium
TAGTAGCTCTTTATCCTGAATGCGCAATTAGTTGCAGTTTCCCGAATCAGGAGCCCTGTGGGTTTCCGCAAATCCAGCTCTGGTGGCCAACTTTGCTGGAGGGCTTCGCGGAGACCTAGTTGCATTGAGTGAACCCTCAGCTTGACGAGGCAAGAGTCAGGTTGCGGTGCATTCAATTCAGTAATGGGAGACTCTCTAGTGCTCACAAAGAAAATTCTTGGTTTTATGATCCTGCTTCTGGTGGTGGCGGCGGCAATTCCTGCCTTCGCCGATAGTACGATCAACGTCCCCGCCGGCCCTGGCATTTACAGTGCAGTCAACTCTAACAATGGTTTCCAGATCAGCAATGATCTTTTGAACGGCCAGTTCCTGAACGGCGACGCTTCGCACGGCTCCGCGTACACGACAGGTACCACGGTCTTTGCCGGCGGACTGAACTATGCCGGCACCGGCGGCGCCTACTCCGATGCCGGACTGGTTTTCTTTTTCGACGGCGGACTGAAGCTCGGCGATATTCAGAGCATCAGCGTGAACAGCACGGGTGATCCGCTGGCTGTGAATCTCTGGCTCGACACAGGCAACAACGGTTCCTTCTTCGCTTTCACTCCATCCGGCGTGTTCACCGGTCTGAATGGCGACAGCTATTACGGCTGCGGAGCGCCGACGATTACCGCTGGCACGAGTTGCAGTTTCCTCGGTGGCATCGGCTCGGGTAACCCCACGCTGGCTGCGCTGCAGTCTGGCGCCATCAGCGGCATCGACGGAAACACCAACGTTGCACTGTGGGTGGGAGTTACTCACATGGATGCCGGCGCGTCGCAATTGGCCGACATCAACAGTATTACCGTGACGACCAATTCCCCAAGTGCGGTTCCGGAACCTGCGTCTCTGGCCCTGATCGGCACTGGCCTCGCGGGATTCGCCGCTCGGTTGCGGAAGAGATTTAGCCGTTAGTTCGTTCTCTTGCCGAACCCATCCGGAGTTAACCGGATGGGTTTTTTATTTCACGTCTTAGATGCCTGCTATTCCTGTCCCTGCAGCAGCTTTACCGCCACTGCAAAGGCCGCTGTCGCGAAGAGCACGAAGGCGATTCCTTCCCACATCACCTGCCGCGCGCTGCCCATCCCGATCGACGTGAAACGGAACCAGTCGATCTGCCACGTGATCGGGTTCACCATCGCGACGGTCTTCAGCCACTTCGGCAGCGGATCGAGCGGATAGAACATCGAACTCGCGAACAGGAACACGAAATAAAATACCGACGTGATCGCGTTGAAGACGTCGTTGCGGCGCGTCTTCAGGGCAAAGATCGAGTAGAAGAAGAACCAGCCCGCGGTTCCGATCGCCATCCCGACCAGTACCAGCGGCACTGTCCGCCATACGAGTTCGATGTGGAACAGCAATCGTCCTAGCGTCAGCGCGAGGCACGACTGCAGCACTGCAACGCATACGTTCACCACGACTTTGCCGAACAGGTATTCCGAGCGGCTGATCGGGTACGTAAGCATCTCGAAGAAGATGCCGTTGTCGCGGTCGAGGAAGAATGACCACGAGGTGTTCGCGGCCACGCCGAAGCTTGCCATCGCCAGGACCCCGCCGAGGAAGAAGGCGTTGTAATCGACGCCGGTCGGCATCGGCATGCCCAGCGCCGAGTTCACGCCCACACCGAACACCAGCATGTAGCAGAGCGGATAGGCGAGGTCCCAGAAGATGAACGTCATGTTGGTGGCGCGAATAGTGGCTTCGCGCGAAACGATCGCTTGCAGTGAGCTCATGCAATCTGCTCCTTCTTCTTGGTCAGTTCGATAAAGATCTCTTCGAGGCTGGCGCTGTTCAGTTCCACGCGGACAACATTGCGACCGCGAGCGAGCGCGGTGATAACGTCGAGCACACGTGTCTCGCGTTCCTTCAACGTCATCTCGACGGTGTTGTGGTCGAAGCTGACACGGATCGGATCAAACCTCTGCACCTCCGCCTGAATGCCCTGCGGCAAGTGGTCGAAACTCATCACCACGTCATA
>DASTGW010000564.1:0-2642 GCA_035718705.1 Terriglobales bacterium
CGCGAGGTCCCCGACTTTCCGGATTCCGATGTCGTGCAGGTTCTTCTCCATGACCTTGCCGACACCGGGAATCTTCCGCACTTCCAGTGGCGCCAGAAAATTCGTTTCCTCGCCTGCAGGTATCCAGAGCACGCCGTTCGGTTTCGCCTGGTCGGACGCGACTTTCGCGATAAGACGGGACGTTCCAATTCCCACCGAGCAGTTGAGGTCTGTCTCTCTCTTAACTTGATTGTGCAGTGCATGCGCTGCTGCGAGTGGTGGACCATGGAGTCGCTCCGTGCCGGTCATCTCGAGATAGGCCTCGTCAATCGATGCCATCTCTACTTGTGGCGAGAACTTTCCCAGTACGGTGCGAACTTTGTGGGACAGGTCACGGTATCGATCAGGATGTCCGTAAATAAAGATCGCGTGCGGACACAGCTTGTACGCCGTCCGCAGTGGCATGGCGGAGTGAACGCCGAACTTTCGAGCCTCATACGACGCCGCGGCTACAACACCGCGCTCAGTGGCCTTTCCACCAACAACAACTGCTTTGCCCTTCAGCGAAGGATCGTACAGCTCCTCCACCGACACGAAGAACGCATCCATGTCCACGTGGAAGACGGTGCGCTGGTGCTCGGAGGGCATTTGCCGATTTTACTCGAAGGTCTGCCTCGCTACCTCACTCCCCAAAGTACTTCCATCGTCAATTGATCGAGCCGCTCATATTGCAAGCCTCGCGCCGCAATCTTCGCGCGATCAAATGATTGCCCGAGCAACTGCTTGGCAGATTCCTTCGAGTATTTGCCCACACCGTCTCCCGCGGGGACACTTTCTTTTAGGAGCGCCTGAATTTCCGAGTCGGCGTTCCAGCGTTTCGCCTTCTCTTTCAGGATCAAATAGCTCCGCATGCAACCGCGGGCGAACTCTTTCACGCCCTGCACATCTTCGGTCCGATACGCATGCGCATCGAAGTGACGCGATCCGCTATACCCCACGTCTTCGAGGAACTTTACCAGCCAGAACATCGCTTTCGGCGTCGCCGAGGCAAAACGAAAATCCTGATCGTACCGTCCGGGATTCTGATCGTTCAGATCAATATGAAACAACTTCCCGGCCTCCCACGCTTGCGCCACCGCGTGCAGCGCGTTGAGCCCCGCCATGTGCTCGTGCGCGACCTCCGGATTCACGCCCACCATTTCTGGATGAGCGAGCGTGGGAATGAAGCCGAGATACGCGCCGGTCGTCGCCATGTAGATGTCGCCTCGCGGCTCATTCGGCTTCGCCTCAAGCGCAAACTTGAATCCGTACTTCTGATCGATGTTGTACTCGCATAGATAATCGATCGCCTCCCTCAAACGCTTGACCGCTTCATCCGGACGCCGGCATGCATCCGTCTCCGTTCCTTCGCGGCCGCCCCACAGCACGAATATCTTGGCACCTAATTCTGCCCCAAGATCCATCGCACGCATCGTCTTCTGGACGGCAAACGCTCGCACTTGCGGGTCGTTCGCGGTGAAGGCGCCGTCTTTAAAAATGGGATCAAAGAACAGGCTGACCGTCGCCATGGGGACAACCACATTCGCCTCGCGACACGCCTGCTGAAACTCGCGCACGATCCGGTCGCGCTCCGCCGCCGTCGCATCGATCGGAACCAGATCGTTGTCATGCAGATTCACGCCCCAGGCGCCCAATTCGCCGAGGATCCTAACGATGTCGTTTGGCGGAAGTGTGGCCCTCACCGCATCGCCAAAGGGATCGCGTCCACGATTGCCGAGCGTCCACAGGCCAAAAGTAAATTTGTGCTCTGGTTTCGGAGTGTATGAGTCCGTCATTATGCCTCCAATTAAACAAGCGCCAATTGTGCCGGCGCTTCGCGAATGCTGCGCAATGCCGGATAAATCCGCCGATATTTCTCGTATTGTCTTCGCAGAAGTTCGGACGCTTTTGCATCCGGTTCGAGGATGCTGCTGACGCTCACGCACTGGCTGCATGCTTCATCGACGCCCGTCCACACCTTCACTCCCACACCCGCCAGCAGCGCCGCCCCGTAAGCTGCGCCCTCATCAGCGGTGACCGTCTTTACCGGCTGTGCGTACACATCAGCCTGGATCTGTCGCCACAACCGCGAACGAGCTCCGCCGCCGCCGAGTCGGATGTCCGTGACCGGGACACACATCTCTTCGAAGATCGCAAAAGTGTCGCGCAGGCTGAATGCGACGCCTTCGAGAATCGCGCGAACAATGTGTCCGCGACCATGATGCGCAGCGAGCCCAATTAACGCAGCGCGCGCATCCGGATCGAGATGCGGCGTGCGTTCGCCCATCAGGTACGGAGTCCACATCACACCGTCGCTGCCGGCCGGAATCGCGGCGGCTTCTTCCGTAAGCACGTCGTAGGCATTGTGCCCTTCGCGCTGCGCGCTTCCGAGTAGATCGCGGAACCACCGCAGAGAAAGCCCCGCTGCCTGCGTTACTCCCATTACGTGCCAGCGGCCCGGAATCGCATGACAGAACGTGTGCAACCGTCCTTGCGGATCCATCGCCGGACGATCTGTCGATGCGAACACCACTCCTGATGTTCCGATTGTCGCGTGCACGGCGCCGGGCTTCACGACTCCGAGCCCGACCGCTCCTGCCGCTTGATCTCCGGCACCGGCGACC
>DASTGW010000565.1:0-5080 GCA_035718705.1 Terriglobales bacterium
AGGAAGCGGTGGCGGCCGGAGAGGGTGCTATGGCCGCGATCATGGGCCTGGCGCCGGCACAAGTCATGCAGATCTGCAAGAAAGCGGCGAACGGGCAGGTGGTGGCGCCAGCGAATTTGAACTCGCCCGAGCAGACGGTGATCTCGGGTCATGCCGCTGCGGTGAAGCGCGCCGTGGAGATTGCCTCGGCCAGCGGTGCCAAGCGTGCTGTCGTGTTGGCGGTCTCCGCGCCCTTCCACAGCGAGCTGATGATGCCGGCGCAGCAGAAGCTCGAGACCGAAACCAGCAAGCTCGTCACCGCACTGCGCGCCCCCAACGTTCGCGGACGCTGGGGAGAAATCCAGCTGCGCCGCGTCGTCGAGATCGCGAACATGCTTCCCTACTGCGATTTCACCGAGCAGCCCAGCGTCACCACCGCCGACGGACGCCTTCGCCCCGACCTCATCGTGAAACTGCCGGGTGGCAAGAACGTCGTCGTCGATGCCAAGGCTCCGCTGCAGGCCTACCTCAACGCGCTCGAAGCGCAAAACGAAGATCATCGCAAGTCGCACCTCATCGCCCATGCCAAGCAAATCCGCGAGCACATGACGAAGTTGAGCTCGAAGGCCTACTGGGAACAGTTCAAGCCCACGCCCGAGTTCGTCGTAATGTTCCTTCCCGGTGAAGTGTTCTTCAGCGCCGCGCTTGAGCAGGACCCCGTCTTGATCGAGGAAGGCGTGATGCAGCGCGTCATCCCCGCCTCGCCGACGACACTCATCGCCCTGTTGCGCGCCGTTGCCTATGGCTGGACGCAGGTGAAGATGGCGAAGAACGCGCAGGAGATCAGCGATTTGGGCAAGGAACTCTACGATCGACTGCGGACGGTTGCGGCTCACATGGAAGCCGTCGGCAAAGGACTCGATCGCGCGGTCGATTGCTACAACAAAGCAGTGGGTTCCATGGAGACGCGCGTCATGGTCTCCGCGCGCAAGTTTGCCGAACTCGGTCCAGCCGTGACAGAACCGATCACCGAACTCGAGCCGATCGAGAAGACTACGCGCACGCTGCAGCTCTTCGACGGAGAACTCGCTGCGTCGGCGACAAGCGGCGAGTAGTTCACGATCAGCATCTAACCGCAGCGAACGATGAAACCGAAAGCCCTTCTCTCGCTCGTATTATTTGCGGCGACCGCCCTCGCTCAGTCGGCGCAATGGGCGCGCCAGGAACAGGAACTCGTCAAGCAGCTGAACGCCTCCCGACGCGAAGCCGGACTGCCTGCGCTCCGCGTGAACTCAAAGCTGACCGAAGCCGCGCGCAAGCATTCGGCGATCATGTCAGAGCAGCAGAAGCTCATGCACGTGCTGCCGGGCGAGGATCCGGTCGCCAAGCGCCTCGCCGACGCCGGACTGCGCTTCAACCGCAGCGGCGAAAACGTCGGCTACAACACCGACTTCAACGGCGTGCATGAAGGCTTCATGAACTCACCACCGCACCGCGCCAACATTCTCAGTCCCGACTACACCGAAGTCGGCATCGGCGTCGCACATGACGACAAAGGCGTCTGGTGGGCCACACAGGATTTCGCGCACACGCTCGTCGAACACACCGCCGACCAGGCGGAAGACCTGGCCGCGCGCCGCTTCGCCGAGTTGCGTTCCTCAGCTGGCGCTCCGCCTCTAAAACGCCTCAACTCCACGCGCCTTCACGACCTCGCCTGCAGCATGGGCCGCGCAGGCAAACTCGATCCGCGGAAAGTCCTCGCTATTCCCGGAGTGCACTACGCGATCACGTACAACAACAGTCGCCCGGAAGAATTACCATCGTCCGCAAACAGTCTTGCGGGTAAGAAGGGCCTCACACAGTACGCTGTAGGCGCCTGCTTCGTGCAGGAAAAATCGAATCCCGGTGGCACATACTATGTAGTAATGGCCTTCTATTGAGAACCAGCCGCCGATAACGCAGAGAGACGCTGTTCTGGTTCTTTCTATAAAACAAATCCGTGTTCATCCGTGGGATCCGCGGCGTTTTTGTCTTTCGTTTACGATTAACCAGTGAGCATCCACATCGGTCCCGCCGGCTGGGCGTACAAAGATTGGGAAGGGACCGTCTATCCCTCGCAAATCAAGAAGGAGAAGCACCCGGTCGAGTATCTCGCGCAATTCTTCGACCTCATCGAGATCAACACTTCCTTCTACGGACGCATTCGCCCCGAACACGGCAAGCTCTGGTCGCGTCGCGCGAAGTCCGTCAACCCAGACTTCCTCTTCACGGCAAAGTTAAACAAAGCGTTTACGCACTCGCCGGTCGCGGTCGTGGAGCCCACGTCCGCCGACAAAATCCGCTTCACCGACAAAGACGAAGACGAAGCCAAAGCCGGCTTCAACTCGCTCGCCGAGGAAGGCACGCTTGGCGCCGTGCTGATGCAATTCCCCATCTCGTTCAAGAACACGGAGCCGAATCGCGACCACCTCGAGTTGCTGATCCGCCAATTCCGCGAATATCCGCTCGCCGTCGAAGTGCGCCACTCCAGTTGGAGCAACGAAGGCATCCTCGCCTACTTCGAACGCCAGGGCGTCGCCTTCTGCAACATCGATCAGCCGCTGCTGGGCCAAGCCGTGAAGCCCAGCGAACACGTTACGGCGCCGATCGGCTACGTGCGCCTCCACGGCCGCCGCTACGATCAATGGTTCGATCCCGAAAAGCCTTCCGATCGCTACGACTACCTCTACAACAAGGAAGAGCTCACAGGCTGGAAGACGAAGATCGAGAATGTCGCGAAGAAGGCCGACGTGACCTTCGTCGTCGCCAACAATCACTTCGAAGGCAAGGCCCCGGCGAATGCGCTGGAGCTGCGATCCATGCTGACCGGCGGAAAGGTGAAAGCACCAGAAATGCTGGTGCAGACATACCCGCGATTAAGAGAAATCTCAGAAATTGTCCCCGAAACAAAAACCACGCTATTTTGAGCAAGTCGTTAGTCGTTTGCAAACTCGCCCAAATCACCACAAAATCACTAACGACCAACAACCAACGACAAACGACCGTTTTTCTGGAACTTTCCGTCCCACCCTTCCGTATCAACTCCTGTAA
Organism: Terriglobales bacterium; assembly: GCA_035718705.1. Taxonomy (GTDB): domain Bacteria; phylum Acidobacteriota; class Terriglobia; order Terriglobales; family Acidobacteriaceae; genus DATMXP01. Next base: position 3,070 of record DASTGW010000565.1, read on the forward strand.
GCAGTTAACGAAATCGAAATTGGGACGTCGAACGTATCAGGGATTCGGAGGTTTTTATGGACGCAAGTTGGAACAAATTCATCGACAACGGCTTGATTCGGACGGCCATGGTCGTTACAGGATTCGCAGTTTGGCTGGGCGTAACCGTCGGCCTGCTCAGCATTCACTAGATCGCAGACTTGAATTGCCGGTCTGAAACGAAGAACTAAAGGGAAAGTTTCGGCCACATAGGTTCCGCGCGACAACTCAACGCGCAGGTGGTCTCTGAAGGGCACGGCGAAACTGCTGTGCCCTTTCGCGTTACAAGAGCGCTAGAATCGACTGGGGCATAATGGCAGTGATGAGATCCTGGTGGATGCTAGTTTTCGCGGCGTCCGTACTTCTTAGCGCGCAAGGGTGCTCAGTTTCGCCATCCGAACTACCCGGAGAGTATGTTGCGAAACACTCGGCCGGCACTCTCACGCTTCAATTGCATCGGGACGGCAAATTCAAAGAGTTCATCGACTTCACAGATCCAAATTACGTGCGTGTCAACGGATCACATTTGGAGTGTCAGGGAAATTGGAAGGCGGAGAGAGACGGCGTTTTTCTCGACCTCGCTTATCGGTTCACCCAGGAGCAGTTCGGGCCTCCCAGGGTTGCTCAAGGCCTGCCGGCTGAGCGAAGCTTTGGCGAAGTGAGATTGGTCGCAGACCCGGATAACGATCTCTATTACCGAAAAACAAAGTGACAGACAGAACTGTTACTGGGCCACTGCCGCCGTCTTCGGCGCGTAGTGCGAGTCCACGTAGTCCTGCAGGATCTTCATGAACTCCTCGGCAATGTGGTCGCCCTTCAGCGTCATCATCAACCGGCCATCGACATAGACAGGCGCCTTCGGCTCTTCGAAAGTTCCGGGCAGAGAAATCCCAAGATTCGCGTGCTTCGATTCTCCCGGTCCATTCACCACGCAGCCCATCACGGCGACCTTCATTTCTTCGACGCCCGTATAGTTGTCGCGCCAGATCGGCATCTGTTCGCGCAGGTACGTCTGGATACGCTCCGCCAATTCCTGGAAGTACGTTGACGTCGTCCGTCCGCAACCAGGACACGCCGTCACCTGCGGCGTGAAACTGCGGATCCCCATCGACTGCAGGATCTGCTGCGCCGTGATCACCTCTTCCGTGCGATCGCCATTCGGAGCCGGCGTAAGCGACACGCGGATCGTGTCGCCGATACCTTCCTGCAACAGCACCGCTAATCCCGCCGTGGACGCCACAATTCCCTTCACGCCCATCCCGGCCTCGGTCAATCCGAGATGTAATGGATAGTCACAGCGCGCGGCCAAGTTGCGATAGACATCGATCAGGTCCTGCACGCCGCTGACCTTCGCGCTCAGGATGATCTGGTCCTTGCGCATACCGTACTTCTCTGCCAGTTCCGCCGACTTCAATGCGCTGACCACCATCGCTTCCATCGTGACGTCACGCGCTTCCAGTGGCTCGGCCAGCTGGTTGTTTTCGTCCATCATGCGCGTAAGCAGTTGCTGGTCAAGCGATCCCCAGTTCACGCCGATGCGCACCGGTTTCTGGTTCTCGACTGCCACTTCAATCATGGTGCGGAAGTTGTCGTCGTCCTTGCGGCCCACGCTCACGTTGCCGGGATTGATGCGGTACTTCGCCAGCGCCCTCGCACAGGCAGGAAACTTCTTCAGCAGGATGTGTCCGTTGTAGTGGAAGTCGCCGATGATCGGCACGCTCACGCCCTTGCGGTCGAGCAGCTCGACGATGCGCGGCACGGCCTCGGCGGCGTCTTCGTTGTTCACTGTAACGCGAACAACTTCGGACCCTGCGCGGGCCAGCGCCTCCACCTGCTGCACAGTCGAGAGCACGTCAGCGGTGTCGGTGTTGGTCATCGATTGCACCATCACCGGTGCGTCGGAGCCGACGCGCACGTTGCCGATGCTGCAAGTTACGGACTTTCTACGACGAATTTCTGCCATGGTGAGTTCATTCCAGTTTAGCAGACTTGG
>DASTGW010000566.1:0-7720 GCA_035718705.1 Terriglobales bacterium
TGCAACCAGTTTCCCGGGTTCTTTTGCAATCCCTTCGATGAAATCAACGAAGGTACGACAGGTAATCCTGATGAGCCCGCAGGTATTCCGACGTCATGTTTTCAGCGAGTTCCCTGCTCTGAATCAGAGGATTGGCTGCGAGACCTTCGCTGGCAGTTCTGCTCGAGCCTTCCAATGCGGCCTTTGCCGTAAGTCGCTCGTATTCTTTTACCTGCAACAGCAACGGGCGCACCTGGGCTGGAATCGATCCGACGGCAAGAGGCTTCGCGCCGTTTGAGTCGATAACGCAAGGAACTTCTACCGCGTCTGTAGCAGTCATGTCATCCATGGCGCCGTTGTTGGCGACATCGACCGGGAAAACGGCTGGACGGTTCTGCGCGATGGCGCGCATCACGTCGACCGCGATGCGTTCGTAACCCGCGGCTTTTTCGTACAGCTCCGTGCGCGCAGACTCAACCTTCTGTGAATCGACCTTTGCACCGGTTTCCAGTTGGAAATACGTTGCATTCCGACTGGCCAGAAAATCATCGTAGGCCGAAACGACGGCAGCGGAATCATTCGCAGCAGCAGCGACGCTTTTGAACAGTTTCTGTTCCTGCTCTACCACCATCTGACCACGGGTGCGCTCAGCTCGCTTCAGTTTCTCGACCGCGCTCTTTGCATTCAAGTAGAAGTAGACATACTCCGTCGGAAGCAACTGAAGATCGCGGAGGTATTCGGGGGAGAAAAGCGGGACATGATAGATGTTCGCGAGTTTTGCCGAGTCTCGGAACAACTCTGGAAGCTTATTCTTCCCCTGGACCTGTACCGACCGCAACCAACCGAGATGATTCAGTCCCAGGTAGTCGAAGAAGCAATCCCTGCTTTGTACCCCAATTGCGGAAGCCACGTTTTCGAACATCTCGCGTGGGGTGTCACAGACACCGATGGTCCGCGTGATTCCGGCGGCAAGCAGTGCCTGGAGAACAATGCCGACCGGATTACTGAAATTCAGCAGCCAAGCGCGCGGTGCTACTCTCTCCGCAATCTGAGCATAGTTTAGGATGACCGGAATGGTGCGCAGAGCCATCGCCCAGCCACCCGGACCGACTGTCTCCTGCCCCAGAGTTCCATGCGAGAGTGCGATCTGCTCATCTAAGACGCGGGTTTTGCTTCCCCCGACGCGTACGCTGGCGATGATGAAGTCAGCGCCTTCGAGCGTGTCCTCGATGGTACGACCGGTACGAATATTGACTCGGATTCCGTACCGATCAAGCATCGCCAGGCAGATTCGATCGATTACAGCCTGCCGTTCAGTGTTGATGTCCCATAGAACAACTTCATCAGTGTGAAGGTCTTGGTGGAAACGCAGCAGTCCGACGAGGACGAGTGGAACTCGTGCGCCGGCGCCGCCAATGATGGCCAATTTCATTTCAACTTCCTCAAGAAGCGAGCTAATTGTGTTTCGTTCGGAGCGGCCGCGCTTCCTCCCGGTTTGGTTGTCGAGAGGGCTCCACAAATATTTCCCGTGCGGAGGCAATGCCTGAGATTCTTCCCGTCGAGCCAGGCATGAAGGAAGCCCCCATTGAATGCGTCACCCGCGCCTGTCGTATCGATGGCCTTCACGCCCATGCCCTTGGAACGGAGTAGTCCCGTCGGCCCTAGAGCCATTGCACCCTCTGCTCCCAATTTCACAACTACTACTTGCCCAGGCATCGCCAGTTTACGGATCGCTTTTTCGACCGTCTTCTCATTCGCAAACTTGAGAGCCTCGATTCGATTCAGAAACACGATGTCGAGCGCTGCATAACACTCTCGAAATCCAGGTCGACGAACCGCTTCAGGATGCCAGCCGAGGTCCCACGACGTGCTTAGTCCTTGGCTCTTGAGATGCTGAAGAAGACCGGCGTAAGGTTTCCACTCTCGCGGAGAGAGCGCAAAGTGAACGTGGGCACCGGCGGCGAGCTTCTTCCGAGTGGAGGACGACAATAGGTACTTTTCCAAGAAGACATTCGCTCCCGGGTAGGTGAGAAAGAAGCGATCTTTCGGCAACGAGACGGCAACCGTGATTGCTCCCATCGAATTCGATTGCCGCTTGATCAACTCTGGCGTGATCTTCTGTTTCTTCAACTCATCGATTGCGTACTCGTCGAGACTGGTGTCGCCCAGCACGGTGGCGAGTTGAACCCGCCTCCCTAGGCGGGCCGCAACGATTGCGGTGGTGGCCGCCCCGCCTCCCAAGACCAGAGTGAAATTGGGGGTAACCAACTCCTCTCCCATTCGCGGAAGACGCTCGAGCTTGTAGAAGATGAGATCGAAGAAGAACTCACCTGCAGCGATCAGGGATCGCAACGCTGTTCCACTCCTTGAACCTTAAAGAACTTCTGTCTGCATTCGTTATTTACGCGGCGGGATCAATCTAATGGAACGAGATCAAGCGCTCTCCACACGAACCTGCTCATCAGAGAACACCCTCGACCCTAACCGCTTAGGACTATAAGAGTCACGAACTTCAACTGTCAACAATCCGTGGCCTCCTCGGCGCTATGATTCGGAATCCACGCGGGCGGAAACTGCTTGCAGGTACTCCCTGTTTCTACGCGCACTCTCTTTAGGCGCACCCATTCCCGGAAGAATGTCTTGCTCCACCAGCAGGTAATGATCATAGCCCCGCGATTTTGCCCACTTAAGGACACCGGCAAAGTCCACACAGCCCTTGCCCAGCTCACAGAACACTCCGTGCTGCAGAGCCTGAAAGTAATTCCATTTCTTCTCTCTTGCCTGCTCGGCGACAGCCGGGTCGCAATCTTTGCAGTGTATGTACCAGACGCGATCTTCGAACCGTTTCAAGCCGGCAATCGCATCAGTCGATTGGGCTCCATAGCAGTAGTGGCCGGTGTCGAAGACAAGGCCAAGTAGCTTCGGATCGGTCAACTCAAGCAACCGGGAGATCTCTTCCGGAGTTTCCACGTACCCCGCGCAATGATGATGAAAGACTGTCTTCAAGCCGGTTTCATCCCTGACGGCACGGGCTACTTTTTCAGCTCCCGACGCAAATGTCTTCCACTCCGAAGGACTCAGCCCCATGGCCGGTGTCACACGACCGGCATTATTGGTGCGCTCTGGAACGCTTCCGTTGTTATCAGCGAGGACAAGAAAAGGAGCAGGATTGGTAGCGACAGCAGCAAGGAGCCGCGCAGTTTTGACCGCCACTTCCACTCCCGGTTGATGGGCAGATTCGTCCTTCAACGCCACCGGCACAAATGCCCCGAGCATGGTTACACGACGACGCAGTAACTCCGAACGCAAAGCTTCCGGGTCGCTGGGCATGTATCCCCAGTCGCCGAGTTCGGAGCCGGTGTAACCCGTCTCGACCAATTCGTCGAGCATCTGATCGAACTTGATCTGCTCTCCTTTTGCCTGCTCGAATTCCAATGTGCCCCATGAACAGGGAGCATTACCGATGCGGAAAGCCATCTCTCTCCTTAAGACGTTGAACAACACGCCAAAAGACTGACTACAGGTGATAACGCTGCGTTTTTCGCGCGTCTTCGTATTTTTTGCGCGCTTCCTTCACTGTCTCGCTTTCAGAAACCTCGGCGACGGCAACATCCCACCAAGATTCGTAACCGGGAACACGTACTTCCCTTTCGGTTTCAATTACCACGACGGTGGTTCGATCGGCCGATTTAGCCTCCGCAAGGGCGGCTCTGAACTCATCCAGGGTTTTCGATTCAATTACGTGCGCTCCGAGGCTGCGGGCATTAGCGGCGTAATCGACTTCAATCCTGTCGCCATCGAGCCCGCCTGAAGCGGAGCGATAACGATAACGTGTGCCGAAGCCATCGGATCCTAATGCACGGCTCAGACCACCTATGCTGGCAAAACCAAAATTGTTCACCAGAACGATGATGATCTTTACTCCCTCTTGCACTGACGTCACGATCTCGGTGGGGGCCATCAGGTACGTGCCGTCGCCCAGAAAAACAAAGACATCCCGATCAGGTTCCGCCATCTTCGCGCCGATAGCGGCCGGAATTTCGTAACCCATACAGGAGTAGCCATACTCCATGTGGTAGCCATTCGGAGTGCGCGTGCGCCACAACTTGTGCAGGTCACCAGGGTGACTCCCTGCAGCCGAAAGCAGGATGTCGCGAGGCCCTGTAGCTTCCCAGATCGCGCCGATGACTTCCGACTGCGCCGGGAGTGGAGCGTTGTTCAGATGGAAGAGCCGATCGACTTCCTTCTCCCATTCCGCCTTCTGTTGCCGAATAGAGTTTGCGTACGAATCTGGAACCTTGTAGTCAGACAAGGCTCTCGAGAACGCCTCAATCGCGGAACGACCATCCGCGACGACCGGAATTGCTGAGACTTTGTACGCATCGAACTCCGCGACGTTCACGTTGACGAATTGCACGTTTGGATTCTGAAACGCGGTCATGGAGGCGGTTGTGAAATCTGAATACCTGGTGCCGATTCCGATCACGCAATCAGCTTCACGCGCTAGTCGATTCGCAGCGAGTGTCCCCGTGGCGCCGATCGCACCCACGCACTGTGGATGGTTGTACGGAAGTGATCCCTTGCCTGCCTGCGTCTCCGACACTGGGATCCCTATTGATGTTGCGAACTTCGCGAGTGCATCGCTGGCTTCGCTGTAGAGCACTCCTCCTCCGGCGACGACGAGCGGCATTTTGCTTCCACGAATCAATTCGACGGCGCGGGTCAGGGATTCGCGATCAGGCGGGGGCCGCCGAATCAACCAGACTCTCTCTTGAAAAAGTTCCTCAGGAAAGTCATAAGCCTCAGCCTGTACATCCTGCGGTAAGGCGAGGGTCACTGCTCCTGTTTCCGCGGGGGACGTCAAGACGCGCATCACTTCTGGGAGTGCGGTGATGATCTGCTCCGGTCGATAGATGCGGTCCCAGTATCGCGACACCGGACGCAAGCAATCGTTTACGCTCACGTCCTGGGAATTAGGTGATTCCAGTTGCTGCAGGACAGGCGCGACGTTTCTTCGCGCAAAAATGTCACCCGGCAGGAGTAGTACCGGAATCCGATTGATCGTTGCCGCCGCAGCGCCGGTGACCATATTAGTGGCGCCCGGACCAATGGAGCTGGTGCAGGCAAACGTTCTCAGTCGATTGGAGGTTTTGGCGTAACCAGCCGCCATATGCACAGCGGACTGCTCATTGCGAACCAGCAAGTAGGGGAAATCAGGATTTTGCTGGAGAGCTTGACCGATTCCGGCAACATTGCCGTGGCCAAAAATTCCAAGCACACCTGCGAAAAACTGCGTGCGCTTTCCATCACGTTCCACGTATTGATTCTTGAGGAACGCAATGATCGCCTGTGCTGTGGTTAGTCTCTTCGTACGGTTCATTCAATCTGTAGCGGACGTCGCTGCTCCAGTTTGCCCTTATTTCGCGACGGATGCAGCCAGCTCTTGCAACTTCACGGGCCTGCCTTCCTGGTAGGATCTCTTCGCTGCCATGCCCATGATGACTGGCATGCGGCCGTCGTGCCCGGTTACTGGAGTTGGCTTATCCTCCACCACGGCGTTAACGAACGCCTTTAGCTCACGGGCGAAGCTTTCTGCATAACGGTCCATGAAAAAATTCAGAGGAAGGTCCCGGCGAATCTCTTTGCCGGTACTGATGATCGCCTGATTCGGATAACAGTTTCCAGTACTGATCGACCCCTTGCTTCCGAGTATCTCGACCCTCTGGTCGTAGCCGTAAGCAGCCTCGCGACTGTTGTCAATCGTGCCGATGACTCCATTCTTGAACTTCAGAGTGATGACGGCGGTGTCGACGTCGCCCGCTCTGCCGATCTCTGGATCAACAAGATTCCCGGCGGCGGCGTAGATCTCCTCTACCTCGTCCTGGATCAGAAAGCGAGCCATATCGAAATCGTGGATCGTCATGTCGAAGAACATGCCGCCGGAGACCTTGATATACGCGATCGGAGGAGGTGCAGGATCGCGACTAATGATATGCAACAGACGTGGGGTCCCGATCTCACCGCTCTCAACGGCCTTCCGCACACGGGCGAAGTTGGGATCGAAACGACGATTGAAACCGATCTGCAACTTGACACCGGCCTTTTGCACCGCCTCCAGAGCGCGGTCGATGCGCGAAAGGTCGTAGTCGATCGGCTTTTCACAAAAAATGTGTTTGCGTGCGCGGGCAGCCTGACAGATTAAGTCTGAATGTGTATTGGTGGAGGAGCAGATCAAGACCGCATCAATGTCGTTGTTGTCGAAGATTTCGCTTGCATCGTTCACCACCTGCGGAATGCCGAACAAGCCAGCGACCTCTGCAGCGGCCGAGCGATTGATGTCAGTGATCGCGAGTGGAACCGCGGCAACAGAAGGATCGGAGACGCTCGCTGCATGTACTCGGCCGATTCTTCCAGCCCCGATGATTCCCAAGCGAACTTTGTGCATTATGTGCCTCGAAATGGGTTCAGCGCGGAACCTTTTGCATGGAGTCTACGCCGCGCGAACTGCGGGACATTTAATCCGATGCACAATAACCGAATCGTTCATCCGGCACTTCCCGTTGTGGGAAGTGCCGGTCAGGTCAGGTTAGAAGTACAACTTCAGAGCAAGCTGGATTTCCCGAGGATCTCCGGGACCTCCGGAGCCTGCTCCCAAGATGGGATTGATCGTGTTTGTCACCTTTCCAAACGAACCTGGGTTAGAGATATTGGAACCTGGATTCGCAAAGTTCGGGTGATTAAAGGCATTGAAGAATTCGGTGCGGAACTGAATGCGAATTCGCTCGTTGACTTGGAACTGTTTGAACAAGCTTAGATCCGCGAGTTGGATGCCTGGTCCGTGGAGAGAGCGGGGACGACACGTTCCAAAGGTTCCATCGGCCGGAATGGCAAAAGCTGCCGGATTGATGAAAAATTGTCCGGGCGTGGTGGATGTGTATTTACTGGGATCGGTTGTGGCACCGCTGAACGGGTCTCCCACACAATTGGCATAGGCAGAGTGATTGGAGCCCGTGAAGCTGCGATCCGTGGCTGTCACGGTGAAGGGACTGCCGGTCTGGAGGGTAATAATCCCATTAAACTGCCATCCTCCTAACACAACGTCGCTGGCCCCGCCATTGGAGAGGTACCGTTTTCCTTTTCCGAATGGCAACTCCCAGGTGAAGTTAGTCACAAAGCGATGACGAATGTCGAGAATCGAATTACTCATCTCCGAGGCGTAGTCGTACCCGTTCTGCGGCAACGGACCGGCGGTCAGGTTGTCGCCAAAGTTAGACATCCCATGGCTCCAGGTGTAGTTAACTGCGTACCCGACTCCTTTGGACATGCGACGTCGCAATGAAACTTCCAGGCCGTTGTAATCGCTACTTCCGTCATTCGTCGCGAGTTCCAGGAAAGCGTGCTGTCCAGTCAGGCCACACTTACCTGTCGCAGTGTTAAGGGTATCGACTGAAGAGACAGTGTTTAGGTTCGCATAGGGGAACGAGACCACCGGGCAAGCCCCATCTCGTCCTGTGATGAGTCCCTGATTGGCATTTCTGAGCCGGTTCATCTTTCGACCCCAGTTGCCGACATAGGTGGTCGAGAGAACTGTGTCTTCAAAAAGTTGGAATTCCGGTCCAAAGCTCGCCTGTTCCACGTAGCTCGATCTTTGGTTGGGGTCTTGAGCACGCAATTGAATCTTGGTGAGATCAACCGCTGTTCCGGCAATGGTGTTGAGCGGGAAACCATTCTTCAGTTGGAA
>DASTGW010000567.1:0-3080 GCA_035718705.1 Terriglobales bacterium
CCCATGAAGCCCACAAGAAAAACGGCCCGGGCATTCCCCGGACCGCTCTTCGAACTCGCATTGTGTTCCGTCCGCAACGACTATGAACTTATCAAATCATGCCAGCCTTTTCACTTCTTCTTTACTGTGATATTTCCCGTCATGCTGCGCAGCCTCACCGACGACGCTCCTGCATTCAGCACTCCCGCCAGCGCTTTCCCCTGGGATGGCGCAAAGCTGGGGTGTGGTGCCGGTTGCATGTGAACGCTATCTTCTACCGTACCCATCACCGATCGCGCTGAGACTTCCACCGATGCGTCCCCCGGCATCGTCACATTGATGCCCCCGGAGTGCGTGCTGAAAACGTATTCTCCTCCGCCCTCAAAGCCACCGTCGTAGCTGATTTTGCCTTTGGTCGTATTCACGCTGACGAACCTTCCGCTCACTCCACGCACCACGATGTCTCCGCTGATGCTCTCAATCTCCGTATGAGCATCTTTCAGGTTCGTGAGCACGATTTCGCCGCTGACGGTGCGCACGTGCACATGTCCGCTCCCGCCATCGCTTACCTCCACCCGTGCTGACTCTCCATCGCAGGTCACATCGGCTGCTCGCACGCCGGTCACCGAAATTGGCCCATCGCTTGAGCGCACCCACAGGCTGACTCCCGGCGGCAACTGCACGTCATACTCAACCTGCGCCTCCGCGGGACTCGCCTGTTGCAGAATGTGACTGCGCATCTCCACCCGCGCGTCGTTCTTACTCTGGTCGATCTCCACCTTCGAAGAATGGGGTGTCGCCGTCACCACCAACTGGTTCGTGGAAGAAGTCCTCACCGTCACGGGACCATACGCGTTCACAATCGACACCGATGTCCCCGCATTCAGCGGATACCGGATGGTCTGTCTGTTCTGGGCTGAGGAGAAGGCACTGAGAAGCAGGGAAGCGGTTAAGGCGAGAAAAATCCGGCGTAAGACCTGTGAACCCAAAGCTTGGTCACTCTCGCATCTTCTTCCCATGCCATTCGCGCTGCCCTACGGCAGCGAACTGGTCGCCATTTCGTAAAGCATAGCTTTCTGACTGTACGCCTCCGCTAGGTGCTCACGTGCTTCTTCGTCGCCTGGATCGCGACGCACGTTCTCCTCGGCATCTTTGATGTACGTATTTACCTGCTGGAGATTGTTCTGGTAGGTCTGGCGGATCTGCGGGCGTGACTGAGCAACTGCCTGCAGCAGTTGCTCGTCACCTTGTGTGTCGAAAGCCGTTTGTGGACTGCTATTCCTGTCAGTCGTGGTGATCGCCGTTTCTGTTACCGTCGACGATCTGTGTTCCGTGCCACGAAGAAAAATTAACCCTGCCGCTATCAGCACGACTGCCGAACCGGCCGTGATCCACCGCACTACCTCGCCGGTGGACCCTAGAAGTCGCCCCCTTGCGCGATCAGGCTTTACTAAACCTTCGCGCTCGAGGGAACCCTGTATGTTGTCCCAAACCTGTGGACTCGGATCGTGCATCGGAAGCAGCAACTTCGCCTGCTCCGCGATGTACCGCAAGTCCCTCACCAGGTCGGAACATACAGAGCAGACGCTTAAATGCGCCTCTTCTTCTGCATTGCCCCCGGACTCGATGATGTACGGCAGAACCTTCTGGAATTCTGCGCAATTCATTTCACTCACTCTCCCCGATACTTCCCCGCGCCCGCTCATCGTCTTGATCCGGCCTTTTCGGCTCTGTTTGTCTTTAGCAGGTCGCGCAACTTCATTCTCGCCTTGTGCAGCTGCGATTTACTATTGCCGATTGAGCAACCCATCATTTCTGCGATTTCGTTATGTTCATATCCTTCGATGTCATGAAGCACAAAGATGATGCGATACCCCGGCGGCAAACTCTCGATTGCCCGCTCCAGGTTTACGCGATCAATGGACCCGGCCAGCACGTTATCGCGCGCGCCAATGTCCTTCTTTGGCCCATCTTCCTGCTGCGGCTCCATCGTTTCCTCCAGGGAAACTTCCGGTAACCCCTTCTTTCGCAGGTGCATGAGCACAACGTTGACGGCCAACCGATGTAGCCAGGTTGAAAATGCCGACTCTCCCCGGAACGTCGCAATCTTCCGGTAGAGCTGTAGAAATGCTTCCTGGGTCAGGTCCTCTGCTTCCGCTGTATTGCCCGTCATGCGCAGGCACAGGGAATAAACCCGGCGCTTGTGCAGGCCATAAAGCAACTCGAAACACTCGGAGTCGCCCGCCTTGGCCCGGTCAATGGCTTCCGCTTCGGAAATGCCAGGTGCTACTAATTTTTTTGCTGTAGTCAATGGTCTAGCCGACGCAACCTAAGATGCGGCTAAGTAGCTGTCCGTTGCACCACTTATGTGAAAATTTGTAGGCGGGGCATTCCCGAACCGGTTCGTTTCCCGCCCCACTTGGCTTTCACCGACAGCCGACCCGTCCAGCCGTATGGAACGAATCTACCCATCAGAGTGCAAAAACGGCTTCTCGGGTTGTATGGAGTCTATTGTTCGGTCCACACTTACCGTCCACGCTTTTTGACCACCAGGTCGAAAAGTCAGGTCTATCATCATTGCTCTTGGAGAAGGCACTATGAAGGATGGCATTCGTCTTGTAATCGCCGACGTAGACGGCACACTTGTCACTCAGGAAAAGGAACTGACCGCCGGTGCCGTTGAAGCGGTTAACAAGCTCCGCGATGCTGGTATCGCCTTCACCATCACCAGCGGCCGCCCGCCCCTCGGCATGAAGATGTTGATCCAGCCTCTCCGCCTGCAAGAGCCCATCGCTGCCTTTAACGGCGGCGTCTTCGTCCATCCCGACTTATCGCTCATGACCCAGAGTTTCGTACCTGCTGACACAGCAGCCAAGGTGATCGAGGCCATCGGCCAGCACGGCCTTGATTGCTGGGTTTACACCGACCATGAGTGGCTGATCCGCGACAGCAACGCTCCGCATGTTGCTCGTGAGCAGTGGACCGTGAAATTTCCTCCCACAATCGTGCAAGAGTTCGATTCCCACCTCGAACGCGTGGCCAAGATCGTCGGCGTTAGCGATGACCTTCCCGCAGTTGCCCGCTGCGAAGCCGATGTGCAA
>DASTGW010000568.1:0-6850 GCA_035718705.1 Terriglobales bacterium
TGGCGAACCGCGTGGCGTCGTGGGTCGCAAGCAACGCGGGTGCTACGCCGGAAGCCAATCCGGAGATCGTGGCGCGCATCTTCGGCAACGCGCAGGCAGCGATCGGCTAGCTGAAGCGATGCAAAAGCTACTGGTCGCAACCTCCAACCGAGGCAAGCTCCGCGACTTTGCAGCGGTCGCTTCGGGCCACGGCATCGAGATCGATGTCATACCCGACTTCGCCAAGCTTCCGCCGGTCCTTGAAGATGCTCCAACTTTTGAAGGTAACGCGCAAAAGAAAGCCGAGTTTTACAGCCGCTACAGCAACGGATTAGCGGTACTGGCGGACGATTCTGGTCTCGAAGTCGATGCCCTGAATGGTGCTCCAGGGATTTTCTCCGCACGCTATGCCTCAAGTCCCGAACACCCGAATGCCTCCGATACGGAGAACAACGCGAAGCTACTGGCAGAACTCGCGGACGTCGCGGACACCAGACGGACGGCACGATTCGTGTGTGTGATCGCGGTAGCACAGAACGGAAAGACGCTGGCAACGGTTCGTGGCGAGGCAGAAGGCGTGATCCTGCATGGGCCTCGCGGCAATGGCGGATTCGGTTACGACCCACTCTTCTTTTTCCCTAACCTCGGGAAAACATTTGCCGAACTGGCGCCCGAGGAGAAAGCAAAAGCGAGCCACCGCGGAAAAGCATTCCAGAAAATGATGGAATGGATGGAATCCCATTCCTCAAGGTGACCCCGTACCACCCCCCGGGTGCTCGATCCCTGAAATCAACAACTTAGGGGGATACCAATCTGCAAAGTCTCTGGAATCAGCGCGTTGCGGGTTAAGTCCCGGGAATCAGTTACTTACCACGAATTGTTAAAGAACGGTGTTGCAGGAACCTAAGCTCCTATTTTCAGAGTAGCAATTTGACTGGGCGACTATGCCAAATCCCACGAAATAAATTTCACGCAGCAATGAACAAAGGCTCCAACTCCGCCGTGTAAGTCGTACGTGAGCGCCGGGCGCGATACCGGCATAGCAACTTCTTGCCGTAGCGTCCTTCGAAGAGCCACAGGCCTTGCATCTCCCCGATGCGTTTAGACACTTGGAAAGCGAAATCGATATCAACGGTGCCCTGAACCGTGATGTCGTCTACGCGCTTGCCTGTCAATTCCCGAGCACTATAGCCAAGCAGTCGCGCGAACTCTTCCGATACCGACACATACCGGTGATCCTCGTCCACCACAACCGTCAGCGGACGATCGTCGGAAAGGATTTCCTCGACCGCCACTCGAATTTTGTCTGGCAGTTGATCGGCTGATTCGTAACGCTTAATTTTTGGCGACACGTACGCGCGTTTCAACTTCGGCGTCGTGCGTTTGGACGGAAACACATCCGGAGACGCCGCCGCATCTGCTTGCGACCAGTCCCCAGGCGGAAGGCTAACGCCCCAGACATTTTTCGGCTCGAGCAATTCAATCCCATAGGTCAAAGCGTTCTCCGGAAGACAATGAACGACCTTGGCAGCACATTCATTGCCGTGAGAAGTCCGAAGGTAAATGGTCGAACCAACTTCAAGTGGCTTGAGCGTACGAATCAAGGCGCCGTGCAGGTTAACGGTTACGGTCTCGCCCTTGAATGGAAGCGTGCCCGGCCTTCCGTCAACTTCAATCAAGACTTCAATGGATGTTTCCAGCGGGACGCGAGTACTGCGTCTATGTTCGGAGGATTGCGAAGCAGAATTCAACATCATTGGCCCCAAGACCCCACTTCCGGCCGATCTGGCCGGTTTGATATGCGACGGATGCTACCAGAATCTTCTCCCTGCTTATTGATTTTTGGTTCCTTTTCCGTAAAACGCAAAAAGAGGAAATTAGGGCATCTACGGTAAGTAATGCCTCTGGCGAATTGGCACCGTCGATGACATCGGTGATACGGTCTTGCGAGGTGAACGTGGTGGGGCTCACAGTTCGGACGGGGCGTTAGAGACAGACCTTCAATTCCCGCAATAGGACTACCTTCTGAGCCTGCTTCGCATTGAGGTCCTCGTTCCTTCCTTGACTTCGCTGTAACGCGCCAACCATAATGAAAGGTTCTGCTTTGACCTTTCATTCCATAAGGAGCCAACTGTGGCCTCATTTCCGCAGATGGTGATCGCATCTGATCGCCCACCGCGACTGATCGCCCGGTTGAAGTTGGGGAAAGGCAGCCCACATCGCGCCATCATGGCACCCCGAGGGACAGTCTTATTATGAGCGCTACCGCCGTTACTCTCCCGCCCGGCAGCTTGCGGTTCTGGCAGACCACCGTGGGCAAGAAGGCCATCATGGCCGTCACCGGAATCATATTGTTCGGCTTCGTCATCGGACACCTGCTGGGCAATCTGCAAATCTTTGCGGGACCGGAAAAGCTAAATCACTATGCCGTGCAACTGCGCAGCCTTGGACCGCTACTCTGGGCAACACGCATCGTGTTACTGATAGCGGTCGGCCTGCACATCTGGTCGTCGGTCGCACTTTGGGCCTTGCAGCGCGAGGCGCGCCCGATCGGATACGTGAAGAAGGCCAACATTAACTCCACCTACGCCTCTCGCACCATGTACTGGAGCGGGCCGATCATCCTGGCGTTCGTGATTTATCACCTGCTGAACTTCACGTTCGGATCGGTGCATCCGGGCGGAGCGTTTGTCGAGGGCAGCGTCTATAACAACGCCGTTACCAGTTTCCAACTCTGGCCGGTTTCGCTCTTCTACATCATCGCCATGGTGCTGCTGTGCATGCACCTCTATCACGGGCTGTGGAGCATGTTGCAGTCGTTAGGTTTCAGTCATCCGGTGTATACGCCCTGGGTGCAACTGCTGGCGAAGATCTTCGCCATCCTGATTGCGATTGGCTACATATCGATTCCGGTGGCGGTTCTGGCCGGCATCCTCAAGCCTGTGTTTTAAGGAAGACAGATTCATATGGAACTCAAAGCGAATATCCCCAGTGGACCGATTGAGCAGGCTTGGGACAAGCACAAGTTCGAACTCAAGCTCGTCAATCCGGCTAACAAGCGCAAGTACAACCTGATCGTGGTGGGATCGGGACTCGCCGGCGGCGCCGCTGCAGCCAGCCTGGGCGAACTTGGATACAACGTCCAGTGCTTCTGCTACCAGGACAGCCCGCGTCGTGCGCACTCGATCGCCGCGCAGGGCGGTATCAACGCTGCCAAGAACTACCACAACGATGGCGACAGCGTTTACCGCCTGTTCTACGACACGGTGAAAGGCGGCGACTTCCGCGCGCGGGAGGCCAACGTGTACCGCCTGGCGCAGGTGAGCGTGAACATTATCGACCAGTGCGTGGCCCAGGGGGTTCCGTTCGCCCGTGAATACGGCGGCCTGCTCGACAATCGCTCGTTCGGTGGAGCGCAGGTCTCGCGCACCTTTTACGCTCGCGGACAAACCGGACAGCAGTTGCTGCTCGGTGCCTACCAGGCGCTCGAGCGCCAGATCGGCCTGGGCTCGGTAAAGATGTATCCGCGGACCGAGATGCTCGACCTGATCGTGGTGGACGGCCATGCGCGAGGCATCGTGACCCGCGACATGCTGACCGGAAAAATCGACGTCCACATCGGCGACGCCGTGATTCTCGCCACCGGCGGCTATGGCAACGTCTTCTATCTGTCGACGAATGCCAAGGGTTGCAACGTGACGGCGAGCTGGCGAGCCCATAAACGCGGCGCACTGTTTGCGAATCCGTGCTACACCCAGATTCATCCGACGTGCATCCCGGTAGCGGGCGATTACCAGTCGAAGCTGACGCTGATGTCGGAATCGCTTCGTAACGATGGGCGTATCTGGGTACCGAAGCAAAAAGGCGACAAGCGTGCGCCGAACTCGATCCCGGAAGATGAGCGCGATTACTACCTGGAGCGCCGGTATCCGAGCTTCGGAAACCTCGTTCCCCGCGACATCGCTTCGCGTGCCGCAAAGGCCGAATGCGATGCCGGACGCGGCGTAGGCGAAACTGGGCTCGGCGTTTATCTCGACTTCGCTGACGCCATCAAACGCCTTGGCAAAAGCAAGATCGAAGAGCGTTACGGCAACCTGTTCGAGATGTACGAGCGCATCACCGGCGAGAACCCTTATGAAGTGCCGATGCGGATTTATCCGGCATCGCACTACACGATGGGCGGCCTATGGGTGGATTACAACCTGATGTCGACGATCCCCGGCTTGTTCGTGCTGGGCGAGGCGAACTTCTCCGATCACGGCGCGAATCGCCTGGGCGCCAGCGCGCTGATGCAGGGATTGGCCGATGGCTACTTCGTTATTCCGTACACGATCGGCAATTACCTGGCGACAACGAAGCTGGGCAAGATTGCCAACGATGTGCCGGAAGCAAAAGAGGCCGTGGCCAACGTCACCAGCGTCACCCAGCGCCTGCTTAACGCAAAGGGCACGCGCACGGTTGATTCGTACCATCGCGAATTGGGCAAGATCGTCTGGGATTACTGCGGCATGGCGCGAAACGCAGCCGGACTGCAGAAGGCCCTTTCGCTGATTCCGGCTCTTCGCGAAGAGTATTGGAAGAACGTACGCGTTTTGGGCTCGAACGAGGAGTTCAACCAGTCACTCGAGAAGGCGGGACGCGTGGCCGATTTCTTCGAATTGGCTGAACTGATGTGCATCGATGCACTGGATCGCGACGAGTCCTGCGGCGGGCACTTCCGCGAGGAATACCAGACACCTGAAGGCGAAGCGCTGCGTGACGACGCGAATTTCTCGTACGTCGCAGCGTGGGAGTACAAGGGCGTAGGTCAGCCTCCGGTACTCAACAAAGAACCGCTCACCTTCAATTACGTGCACCCGTCGCAACGGAGCTACAAGTAAACATGAAACTGACACTGCATATTTGGCGGCAGAAGAACGCGCAGGACAAAGGGCGCATGGTGCGCTACGAAGTTCCGAACGTGAACGAACACATGTCATTCCTGGAAATGCTTGACGTGCTCAACGAGAGCCTGATCGAAAAGGGCGAGGACCCGGTGGCGTTCGATCACGATTGCCGCGAAGGCATCTGCGGCATGTGCGGCATGATGGTGAACGGCAAGGCCCATGGCGGATTCCCCGGAACCACGGTGTGCCAGCTTCACATGCGGCACTTCAAGGATGGCGACGAGCTCTATCTTGAGCCGTGGCGCGCAAAAGCGTTCCCGGTGGTTAAGGATTTGGCGGTAAACCGCGGAGCACTCGATCGCATTATCGCGGCGGGCGGATTCATCACCGTTCCAACTGGCAGCGCGCCAGATGGAAACGCAATTCCTGTAAAGAAGCAGGATTCCGATCTGGCGATGGATGCGGCAGCCTGTATCGGTTGCGGCGCGTGTGTGGCGGCGTGTCCGAATGCCGCGGCGGCACTATTCACTGGAGCGAAGATCTCGCACCTCGGTCAACTGCCTCAGGGTCAGGCGGAACGCGATCGCCGGGCATTGGCGATGGTGGAGCAGATGCGCATCGAGGATTTCGCGAACTGTACCAACATCGGCGAATGCGTAGCAGCGTGTCCGAAGGAGATTAAGCTGGAAGTGATCGCGCGCATGAATCGCGATTACATCAAGGGCTCGCTGACCAAGAGGCCGCAGCGTCTGGCGGAATCGGCGGGCTAAAGTTCGGAGCGTGGTTGAAGGCAAGACAGACTTCAATAACGGCGAGCCGCGGAAACAAGCGCATCTCTGCCTCCCAATGTACTGTGAGCCCCACAGTGCGCAGAATTATAGGCGGGCGTGTCGGCACGAAAACCTGTCACTGGCTGTGGCTTACGGCTGCGATTTCGTGGCATTTTCTGCCCAGTTACGAAGGGCAGTAACGCCGATTACCGAAGGCCCACAGTTACCGACAGAGCGATTCGGAAGCACCCGATGCAATCCACTTTCGCCAGGTTTGCTGCTGGTCAGATTCCACTTCGGCCTACGTAGCTGCTGCTGAATGCATCGAATCCTTTGTTGAAGCTGGTCCGCTTTTTGCCCGTGGGACGTGTACTTCTGGTTACCGTGAATAACCTTCGTAAGCGTTTTATTGGCGCGGATTTAGGCTACTCTGGGCTAGACTAAAGCTCTTAACACCAAGTTCAGGGGCTCACTGTGACTCGTAACAATCGTGCTACAGGGTTGATTTGCCTGTTCCTGCTGGTTATCACGGCACAGACTTTCGCTGCGCACCGCGTGCACGCGCGCCGCTATCGCGGTCGCCATGTGCGACGCGTGGTGTGGAACCCCATGTTCCGCGGATCGCATGCTCTGCTGGTGAGCCAGAACGAGCGGCTCGATCAGCTTGAGCTGCCTCGTCTGGCTGACGATGGACAATTGCAGGAAGCGATCGACAACGAAGACCTCGTACAGTTGCAGGAATCGCGCTCGTTGAAGGTCGCGTCAAATCTGATCGATTCGCGCCGCTACTGCAAGCCGTGGACGCGCGACTTCGCCCAGGACTTCGGCGAAGCGTTTTACGCACAGTTCCATAAGCCCATCCAGGTGAACTCTGCCGTCCGCACCATGGACCAGCAGAAGAAGCTGCGCCGGCATAACCGCAACGCCGCTCCGGTAGAAGGCGACACCGCCTCTACGCATCTGACGGGTGTAACTCTCGACATTTCCAAGCGCGGACTCACCCGCAAAGAACATGCTTGGATCGAGCAGTACTTCCTGCCACTTAAAAACGAAGGGTTAATTGATCCGATTGAAGAACGCCGGCAGCCTGTGTTTCATATAGTCGTCTTCGACCGCTATACTGATTGGCGCGAAGCGAAACAACTCGCTACCGAAACGGATGCCGATTAAACTTCTGCCTGTTCTCTTCCTCTTCATGGCGTGCGCGCTGGTCTC
>DASTGW010000569.1:0-6201 GCA_035718705.1 Terriglobales bacterium
TTCTGCGCGCTTAGGGCCGATGCCCTTCACGTACTGCACCGGGCTGTCCATCTGGAGCATGAAACTCTGATGGTATCAGGCGGGAATTCTCGATTTCCATGCACCCGAACGGCGATTTCCGGTGTCAAAGAAAGCAGGCATGTCCTTTTACAACTTTCAGCGGTCGTTGGCAGCGGTGCTGGTGGGGAATTTGATCTACTTTGCCCTGCTCATGCCGATCCTGCCACCGGTGGCGCGACATGGCATCTCGCTAAGGACGCCGCAAATCGATCTGGGCCTGATCATCGACTTTGTGGTTTGCTCCATCCTGTATGTGCTGTTTGGCCGAATTTGGCCCGAAAAGAAACGCGCCCGGACGAATTCACACCCTTAACTTCCCGTTTAGAATTGTTTAGAACGGTGGTTATTGTTAGACTGCACATCCCCCGAGTGTAGTGCTAGCTCTGCAACTCCCAGTGCATGCAGAAAATTGCCATCCTCTATGACGCCAGCCAGGCGGTGATCTCGACGTTCGACCTGGACGAGGTCCTGGCGCGCATTATTTCCATTCTGAAAGACTACTTTCAGCTCAAGCACATAGCGGTGCTGTTGCTCGAAAAGAACAAGGGTCTGCGAGTCCGCACGCACGCGGGATGGAATGCCAAGAGCCTGGAAACCGATCTAAAGGTGGGAACCGGCCTGATTGGTTCGGCCGCGCAACAGAAACGGCCCATCTACGTGCCCGATGTGACAAAGGACGACCGCTATATCGGGACCATCTCTGCAACGCGGTCGGAACTGGCGATCCCGCTGATCGTTCGAGATGAGGTGGTGGGGGTACTCGATTGCCAGAGTGAGCAGGCGAACTTCTTTGATCCTGAGACGATTGATCTGCTGATCCTGTTCTCCACACAGGCTTCCATTGCCATCGAAAACGCGCGGCTGTATTCGCTGGAAGAGCGAAAAGCAGCGCAACTCGAGGCCATCAACCTGATCGCGCGCCAAACCACCGCTGTTCTGGATGTCAACGAGTTGCTGGAGAAGGTTTGCACGCTGGTGTTGCAGTCATTTCCAGTGGACCACGCTGCCATTCTCATGGCAGAAGACGGGCATCTCGTCTTCAGGGCACATCACGGAAGCATGACACCCAATTTCGCTGAAGGACAACAGGTACCCCAGGCGAAGGGACTGTCGAATGAGGCCATGGCGACGGGGCGTCCGGTGATAGTGAACGACGTTTCCAAAGTGGCAGAGTATGTGCCGGGTTTCAAAGAAACGCGGGCTGAGGCTTGCATTCCACTGCTGAGCTTTGGCGAGACGGTTGGAGTGCTGTCGCTCGAGAGTTCGTACATCGATGCCTTCGATCCAGGGGACCTGCCATCCCTGGAGTCAGTTGCGGACATTTGCGCCAATGCGATTCAGAACGCGAGGTACTTCGAACGTATCCGCCACATGGCATATGTCGACGGACTGACGGGGCTGTTCAACCGGCGTTACTTCGAAACGCGTATCGAAGAAGAGATTGAGCGCGCCAAGCGCTATTCGGGCACGATGTCAGTGATCATGTTCGACATTGACCACTTTAAACGGCTAAATGACGAGTTTGGGCACTTGCTGGGGGACGACGTGTTGCGGCAGGTTTCTCAGATTTTTGGGCATAACCTGCGTAAGGCTGACATCGCTTGCCGGTTTGGCGGCGAAGAGTTTGCGATCATCGTGACCGAAACCAAAGGCGAGGACGCCTACGCGGTGGCCGATAAGTTGCGCAAAGCGGTCGCCCAGACCGTATTTCCAGGAGTGCCACGACCGATCACCCTTACCGCTGGTGTGGCGTCCTTCCCAGCGAACGGAAACACACGCGATGAAATCGTTCGCGCTGCGGACGAAGCGCTGTATTCGGGGAAACAATCCGGAAGAAACAAGGTCATCGCGGCCACCAACATCCTGAAATAGCACTCCACCTGCATTAAAATAGATGAGCCAGCTTCCATGGCCCAAAGGATTCCTGATGTCACACTTGATCGGGCGGCTGCCGGAATTGTCGACTACATCCGTGATCGACATATTGTTGGTAGCGCTGCTCATTTACCAATTTCTGGCGCTGATCCGCGGTACGCGCGCGGTGCCAGTATTGGTCGGTGTGGCCGGCATTACCCTGGCGATATATCTCGCCCACGTGGCAGAGTTGCGCACCGTCAACTTCCTGGTGGGCACACTACTTCCGTACGGGATCTTCGCGCTAATCGTGGTCTTTCAGAACGAAATTCGACATGCTCTGGCCAGGATTGGACGAAGGCTGACGTTTTCGCGGACGTCGGCTGGCATGCAGGAAGCCTATGACGACATCGTACTGGCCGCGAATCTTTTTTCGCAGAGCCAAACCGGTGCCTTGATCGTGATCGAACGTGAGATTGGATTACGTACTTATATTGAGAGTGGCGTGCCGCTCGATGCCAATCTTTCCTACGATCTGCTGGCGACGATTTTTCGCCCGAGCGCGCCCTTGCATGACGGCGCAGTCATTGTGCAGAAAGATCGAATTGCCGCAGCGGCATGTTTCCTGCCACTATCGATGAACCCCGTGCTTTCAACGCAGTTGGGGACAAGGCATCGAGCGGGCATCGGCATCACCGAGGAAACGGATGCGATCGCGGTGATCGTGTCGGAAGAGACGGGCTACATCAGCCTGGCGGTCGCGGGAAACATCGAGCGCGACATCAGCGTGGACTATTTGCGCGAGCGACTGAGTGAGTTGTTACGGCGTTATGTTCCTCCTTCCGCGCTGCCGACGATGACCCCCGAAGAAGAAGGGCAGTCGTCGAAGGTGAAGCAGACCGGTGAAGAGCCATTGAGGGGAGACTAGCAATGGACTTCTTTCGGCGGCATGTGGTCAACAACCTGGGCCTGAAGATACTTTCATTGCTGATTGCAGTGCTGCTGTGGATGGCGATTGCCGTGGAACCGAAGCCGGAGGTCGCGATCACGGTTCCAATCGAATTTCACAATAGCCCTGACAATCTCGAGATCAGTTCAGAGACGATTCCGCAGGTGCAGGTGCTGGTGAAGGGCCCTTCAGGAGTGGTTCATTCGCTAGGAACAGCGGAGGTTCACGCCATGATCGATTTGTCGAGTGCGACTCCAGGCGAGCACACTTACGATCTTTCTCCGGCAAGAGTTCGAGTTCCACGCGACGTGGAAGTGCTGCAGGCGATCCCGAGCCAGTTCCGGATCAGCTTCGACTACCGTGCCACTAAGAAAGTGGATGTGCGTCCGCGGGTGATTGGAGCGACCGCTCCGGGCTTTCGCATGCAGGACGTGAAGGTGGATCCCTCGTCGGTAACGCTGGTGGGGCCACAGAAGAGAGTGGATGCAATCGAATCGGTTATCACTGATCCGGTGGATGCTTCCGGCGTGATGGGGCGAGCCACTTTTAACACCCACGTCTACGTGTCGGACCCACTTGTACGCCTGCTGAATCCCTCGGTGGTACACGTGACGGTGGTTACAGACAGCCATTCCCGCGAGTCTAAGTAGGATATTTCCCAAGACGTTACTCCGGTACTTTCAACGCCATTTCTTGCCACCAACTCCGCGATACAATCAGCTTTCAAATTCCGGTTGGGGTTAGATTTTCCATGGCAAGAATGCTGTTTGGTACGGACGGAATTCGCGGAGTGGCAGGGGATCCGCCGCTGGACCACACGACCGTGTACGCGGTGGGTGTGGCGCTAGGACGTCATCTGGCGATGTCGCACAAGAACCCCAGCGTGGTGATCGGACAAGATACGCGCGAGAGCAGCGCATGGATTTGCGATTCGATTACCGCAGGACTGGAACTGGCAGGGGTAAAGGTGCGTCATGCTGGAGTGATTACAACTCCGGCCGTCGCCTACCTGGCAAGGCAGGCGTTTGATGCCGGCATTGTGATCTCGGCGTCGCATAACCCGTGGACCGACAATGGAATTAAAGTGTTCGGGCACGATGGGTACAAGCTGTCAGATGAAACGGAAGAGCAGATCGAGACCGTGATCTTTGATCTTTTGCACGGGCGAGCAGCGGGATTTGATCCGAAGAACATCCCCGCCGCCAAGACGAGCGGTACCGTACTGGCGACCGATCCGGAATTGTTAAAGCAATATGTTGCGTGGTTGGCTTCGCAGGTGGCAGGGACGAAGCTCTCGCACCTGAATGTGCTGGTGGATTGCGCAAATGGCGCGTCAACACCGGTTGCGCATGAAGTATTCCGCGCCT
Source organism: Terriglobales bacterium (assembly GCA_035718705.1). Lineage (GTDB taxonomy): Bacteria > Acidobacteriota > Terriglobia > Terriglobales > Acidobacteriaceae > DATMXP01. The sequence goes on from DASTGW010000569.1 coordinate 4,231, forward strand.
GCGGATTGCGGGCGACATTCATACATGACCAGCCGACCGGAAAGAACATTAACGAGCAATGCGGTGCGCTACATCCGGAAGTTGTAGCCCATGAAATCGCAAAAAACGGCGGGAAGTACGACATGGGCATTACGTTTGATGGGGATGCGGATCGCGCATTGTTTTCAGATAAGAATGGCAAAGTCGTGAATGGCGATGCGGTGCTTCTGATGACAGCGCGTGACATGAAGCCTCGGGGGACACTGAAAGCCGACACCGTGGTGGCGACAACGATGTCGAACATGGGCCTCGAGATCGCATTGCGAAACTCTGGTATCCGCATGCTGCGTGCTCCGGTCGGAGACAAATACGTGCTGGAAGAGATGAACAAGACTGGTTCGACGCTAGGCGGAGAGCAGTCTGGGCACATCATCTTCCGCGATGGGGATTCCACGACGGGCGACGGCATTCTAACGGCACTCCGCGTGGTGGAAGCGATGACCCACGCCGGCAAGCCACTGCACGAACTGGTGGCTGACCTGAAAGTGTTTCCGCAAAACATAAAGAATGTGCGCGTGAAAGAGAAAAAGCCGCTGGAGTCATTCCCTGAGGTGGTTGCGGCGATGAAACAGGGAGAAAGCGATCTGAGCGGGAACGGACGGATCGTCGTGCGGTATTCCGGTACGGAAGCTTTGGCGCGTGTAATGGTGGAAGCCGACGAAGAAGAAAAGATGAAGCGAATCACGGAGTCGATTGCGGGAGCAATTCAGAAGGCCATCGGCGTCTGAGGCCGCAATCTGGTCAGATAAGGCCAAGCCCGTTTGCCGCGTGAGGAGGTGAAATGCGACGGTGGCGATGGCTGCTTTTACTTCCGTTGTTGCTTTTGCTGTATCCGCCTGTTTGGCAGCTGTTCTCGGCCTTCGTGATTGGTCCGCTGTACGTACTTGCTTCGCTGTTGATCCTCATTTCGATAGCGGCCCTGTTGTTCTGGTATGTTTTCCGGATTTGCCTGAAGGGGCTCTGGCGTCAACGACGCCTGCGCTTGATTCGGTTCTACCGGGAAAGTCGCCGCATCAATCCTTCCTGACGTAAAACGGCACATTGGCAGTGGCTACGTTGCCTTTTCCATCCCGAACTTCGACAAAGAGGCGATAGGGCCCGGGCTTCTGCGGCGTGCGAAACGTGATCTGCGATCCGCCCTGTCTTAGGATTGCGCCCTGGACTACAGGCGGGACGGCTTCGGCATCGCCACCTTCACGCGGATCGCTGGTTTCTTCTCGAACCTGCCAATCGTAGGTGAGATTGTCATGGTCGGGGTCGGTTGCCTTCGCTTCGGCAGCCACTACCTGATCGGGCCCCACTTTTTTTTCGGCTACTGTAGTGCTGATTGATGAGATGTCGGGCGCACGATTTGCAGGCCAACGGCCTCTCCATTCATAGCTGATTACGTCGGCTGCTGCAGTTTTAGCTACGGCGTCGAGCGTGTTCAAAGCCGGCAACAGCATGTTGAACCAGGTGTGCGTGCGCTCCTGTTTCCACCCCCAGAGAAAAACGTAGCTGCCGAGGCATTTCCTCCCGGCGTCCCGAATGGAATGTTCATAACTCTCGCGATAAGTGTCTGCCTTTTCCGTGCTGGTCTGTTCGAGCGGCGCACCCCAGCTGGTTTTGGCTCGTTCCCACCAACCAAGCGGGCCGAACTCGGTCACCATGTAAGGACGATCAAGCTTGGTGGTGTTCACGTCTTCGAGAACGGTCGCCATTCCGCCGTAGGAGTTGATGCCCAAGATATCGACGTCAGGGCAATGCTTCATGAAGTTGATGAGCTTGATATTGTCCTGACCGGCTCCGGCGATGACAGTCATCGTTGGGTGATTCGGGTCGATGCGGTGGATCTCACGCGCGATGTCGTTCACGGCCTTCCAGATCGCGGGATCGGTTCCGTCGGCTTCCATCTCATTGCCGATGCCCCATACGAGAATGGCAGGCTCATTC
>DASTGW010000570.1:0-8507 GCA_035718705.1 Terriglobales bacterium
CTATAGTCGATCCCGGGCAGCCAAGTTATCGGCTATAAAAGCCGCAAGTACTGATCCAATGCAGACCCTGCGCTGCGACTGAGTGGGGAATGCCCATTCGCGGCTGGAAGTGGCCGGAAGCGGACCTTCCGTTTCGGAGCACGACCGCCACTTTTCTCGCCGTTCCCGCGTGCAGCTACTTGATGCGCCGGGCGATACTAAATGGATCGTCACGCCGCGGTACGGAATTCCTGCGTCCTCCTGTTTGCAATCAGCTACACTTCATAGGGTAACGTACCGAGGCTCTTAAGCAGCGCAAAATGCTGACAGACAGCAGACGGTAAGCTCCCCAGTTCGTGACATTCTAATCCATGACGTTGTGCGACGGCGCGGACGATCGGCCGTAGGCCCGAATAATGCGTGTGCGCCACATTCGGAAAAAGATGATGTTCGAGCTGGTGGTTTAGTCCGGCGGTAAACCAGGTCATGAACCGCGAATGCGTCGCGAAATTCGCACTAGTGCGGACTTGATGCATTGCCCAGTCGTCGCCGGCGCGAACGCCGTCGAACCCCATGCCCAGCGTGAGATGCGCAACCTGGAAGACCGCGGCGAGCACCCAGCCGAAAACCAGGTGAAACAGGATAAACGCCGCGATTGCCCACCAGAACGGCAATATGATGAAGGGCGGCAGAAAAAGGAAGAATCAGATAGAGTGCTTTGCAAATGACGAACTCGACTTCTTCCTTCCTGTCCAGTTTCAGAGGGTGCCACTTGTTTAGCCGACCCATCGCGAAGGAGCGGAAGTCTTTCCAAAAGACCCATTCCATCGTGTTCAGGCCGTAGTAGAGAATTGCCTTCAGCTCCTGGCGTCGAAAGCGAGGTTGCCAGGCATAATCGGGGGACAATCGAAGGAGGCCGCGCGTCTCGAGATCGTCATCCCACCCAAAGACGTTGGCGTGGCGGTGATGATAGCCATGCTTGCGAACCCACAAATGGCGCGAAGGACCGAGCAGTATCGAACATAATCTCGCAGCCAGAACGTTGCCTGCGGGCCGGCGAAACAATGTACCATGATTGGCGTCGTGAAAAACGCCAAAGCCGACGGCAGCGGCAGCGAAAGCGCAGGAGAAAGCCGCGAGCAGAGCGAGACCGAGGCTCGTGGCGCAGAGCAATGCGCCGTACGACAGAGCGAACCACAGCAGGATCACCGCCGCTTGCCTTAGCGCACGCGGATCTCCGGTCGACGGCCGGCCCTGCGATGCGAGATACTCGCCGCCGCGAGTCCGCAACTCGGTCCAGAATTCGGACCTCGCGGCGAAGCTGGGCATCTCGCCTATCGACTCAAGTGCGACAGTGGAATGACGCGGCTTCACCGACGGAAAGCGCGTCGCCGGGGAGCCGCGGATGGACCAGTGACCTTCTCGCGATAGACGATCCTGCCCTTAGAAAGATCGTAGGGCGTCATTTCCACTTGAACGCGGTCGCCGACGATCGAGCGGATCCGGTAACGGCGCATCTTTCCCGCGGTGTAGGCGATAATTCGGCAGTCATTGTCGAGCATGACGCCGAACCGCCCGTCAGGCAGAATCTCGTCGACCACCCCTTCGATGGTGAGCAGCTCTTCTTTAGCCATTGGCTCTTTCTCCTCGGTGGCCGAGACGCCTTAAGCGGCCGGCTCGTGGCTAACTGGCGGTACGGAGGGAGAAAGCACGCGAAGCGGCTGAAACCGTCGATAGCGACTGGTAGCTAGTAGTTGTTAGGTAAGTCTGGCCTGGAAAGATATCCTAATCAGTGGAAGGCGCTGCTTTCGGCCGAAGTTTGGTGGCGCGCGCCAATTCGCTTTCAAGTTCGGCGACCAATTCACCCACAGGTTCGCCAATAGAACGCCGTCCGTGGTCGAGAAGGGCATGCCAGTAGGTGAGTGTATCCCTGTGCACCGGGCGACCCTCCCAGCGCCGCACGCTTGTGATGGCCGAGATGAGATTGGAACGGACACTTCCCTCGATTTTCATGAGCTGCGGATCCCGAGCAACTTTCTGGATGGTTGAGAAGCGTTTGATTTCATCGGCGCTTTCCCCTTCGGCTTTCGCGCCTCTTTGTTGGAGCGCTTCTGTCCCTTAGCCATGTTGCCCAACTTCAATCGCACGGTGTTTCCTCGTGTGGCTCGTCAGACTTGTCGCTCGGGCATCAGAGTCAGCTTCCAAACGATCGAGCAAACTCGCCCTGGCGGTCCACGCCTCGGCGCTGCGTTCGAACCTGTCACGGACATGGCCGTTGGCGGCCGTTAATGCGCGCTCGCGGTCCGAAGCCGCAAAAGCTCGGCATCCGTCGGCTGAATCCTCTGGCTTGCGCCGGGGCGAACTCATTTGGCGTTCCGCTTTGCGGCTGCGATCGCATCGCGAGCGTTGGAGTAGCGGTAACCACCCCAAAGGAAAATGTCGGCCGGCACGCGCTCAATCCCGTATCGATCGAGCTCCGACTGCGGCACCGCGTCCTTATTGGTTCCTGACATGATGCTCATCGCCTTTCGCTGAACGGGTCGATACGCCGCGCATCGTCGTCGAATTGCTCGGCGACAGTCTTAAGCGCCGAGGAGCCGCCATTGGTCCGCGCTCGTCGCGCAAGCCTCCGGCACGATGCGGCCTGCTCGCGAAGCTCATCCGCCGCTTCAGCGCGTGAGGGCTGTTGCATCAGGCTGCTCGCAGCGGCGCACGCCACTGCCTCGCGTCGGCGATGCGCGCAGCATAGAGATCAGCAAACTTGCCGTGGACCCGGCGAACCTGGTCGGTGGACCCGTTTTCTGCCATGAACAGCGAAATCTGATGTCGCTGATAGAGATAATTGAGATCCATGGAATGCTCCCATCTTCGTAAGCGGGAGCGCGGTCGGTCTCTCAGTCGCGCGGGCCTACGGCAAGAAAATCCACGCGATGGCGAAGCTTACCACACGGAGATGATTTTACCTAGCGCCAAGATTATTTTCCATGACGACTTACAATTATTTGGGAGTGTGCCTATGTATAACCCTGCTACTAGTCGCAGACTGACGGTATTCGGGCGCTTTGCGGCTCCTTTTCCTTCTTTTTTCGCTCCTAGCAGGAAGCGAGCCTATTTGCGGCCTCGCCTTAGAAGGAAATCCAAATGACCACCGGAACCGTAAAGTTCTTCAACGAATCCAAAGGCTACGGCTTCATCGCACCCGATGGCGGCGGCAATGACGCCTTCGTCCACGTTACCGCCGTCGAGCGAGCTGGAATGCGCAGCCTTCGCGAGAACCAGCGCATTAGCTACGACATTGAGCAAGACAATCGCGGCAAGATGAGCGCCGTGAACCTCAAGAACGCCGAAGAGGCGACGCAGCCGGAAGCGAGCGAAGCTCAGCCCGCGACCGACGAGCTCCAGTCCGAGCCTGCGAATGACCAACGGGGCGAATAGCCTTGGCAGGGCCGATCGTCCGCAGCTCAAACCTGCAATTCTTCCTCGCTCGCGCTGAACAAGCGCGGGTTGAGGCGGAAGCGGCAACGCTCGACCATGTGCGCGAGCGTTGCCGCCGGTCCGAAGCTGCTTGGTCCGCTCTGGCGGACAAGGCCCAGCGCGGCGAACGGCTGCGCATCGAAGATCAAAAGAGGAAAGCGGCAGAAGCCGCATCGATTTCAAATGAAGATGATATTCAAGAAGAACCAGCCCAAACGGGCTTCCCTACGTGCGAGCGCCGAACGCCGCGAATCTGAAGAGTACTTTCGACCGTTCGACAAGGTAGCATACGCCGCCGTGCTCGAAATAATGGGCTAAACTTAGTTCGCGTATCTCCCCGGAAGCTGTTACAAGAACATATCGCGCGGCGATGGGATGGTAGGCATTTGCGCGGCTGAGAGACACGCGTGCGCTCCCGCTTACGACGATGGAGCCAGTGTTGGACGGCCAACCGCCGACTGAAATTTTCCCGGATAATCCCGATGGCGCCGAAGGCCTGCGCAATCAGGCAGCCGCATGTCGTCGGCTCGCCGCCCAGGCTCGGACCAGCGCCGGAACCAGCTCCATGAACGCACTCGCAGATCATTTCGACGAGCAGGCGCGGAGGGCTGATGCGGCCGAGTCCCCCAAAACTGCCGAATGCTCTGGTACGCGGGGCGTCTCGTGAGCCGCGTCGTGCATCTCAACCTCGATGAAGGCGTCGTAGTGATCCGCTGCATGTCAGAGAACGTCGGCGTATCGGCCATCGAGCGCCTATCAAGCGGCGGCGTGCGCCTCGTCTGCACGAGCAGCGAAGGTGCAGCTGTTATCCGTCGGAAGCTGAAAGGCTATGTTATCGCTGGTGATGTGACGCGTGAGCGGCACCGCCCTGCAAGTCCGTTCTGGTAGGGCCGAACAGACTATGCCGAATGGTGCAGGGGCGCTCGCTAGAGCGGCCAGCATCTGCAAGCGTCCCAAACGTCGCCAAGGCAGCCAAGGTTATGTGTGACACCCAGAAAACATAGATAATATAAGCATTTGGGCTTATGCACTCGTATCGCCGAGTCGGACAATGAGGCGCTCGGCGGCTGAGAGACCAACGCGCTCCCGCCTTTCAGGAGGACGCGCCAAGTGATCAGATATTACATGCATTTGCGGAACGGTATCGACGAGCTTCTCGATAGCGAAGGCGTCGAGCTTGTCGACCTCGACGCGGTACGCCACAACGCGATGGTGGCTGTCCGTGACATTCTCAGCAGTGACTTGCGCACCGGGGTCATGGACCTGCGCTACCGTATCGACGCCGAAACCGAGAGGGGCGTGATCGTTTACACACTGCCCTTCAAGCAAGCGTTCAGCATCATCCCCGAAGCGGCATAGCATGGCGGCCGGCCGGCCACGCCCAGGACTGGTACTTGGCTGACCTCGCCGCAGCCCCCAGGACAGGCAAGTGCTTCGTCAAACGGCCGACGATTTTGACGGGGAGGCAAAGCGTATCGGCGGCAAGCGACGCGCCGCTGCCGAACAGCGGAAATCGAAAAAGCTAGCTCTTGTCGCCAAGCCGCGCGTTCAATTGCGCAAGCCTTTCCCTGAGCAAGGCGATATTCTTCGGATTGATCGGCGCCAGCTGCCGAAGATTCTCCTCGTCGATGTGCGTCACCTTGCCGGATTCGATGGCTTCGAGAAGTTCGACGATCCGATTACGTTCCTCATGCCAATTTTCCGCACTCACAAGGACGCTCCTGCTGTAGCCGGTAAAACCGATCAAAGATCTCTGAGCAGACGTTGCACTTCAGTGATGCGATGGCCTGTGCTCGTGTTGATTGCGACGATGTTGGTGAACCCCTGACGCTTAAGCTCAATGGTTCTCGAATACGCCTGCACCGCCGTCAGTGGCGACTTCATGTGCACAAGCCCGCCACCGCTTGTCGCCTCGAGCGTGTAGAATGCCACCTCTGTCTCACCCCCCTCTTATCGTTCTGCAGGGAACAATCCGTATCGAATTAATCGGACTGAGACTTGCGCGCATCAAATCCGTCGCTTCCGCGATCAGCTCGTCGAGCAGCAATGGATCGAAACCCTCGGCGCCTGGCCTCAGCTCAAGTTCCGTTTCCAGGCAGAGGATTATGCGGCGATCCGAACCGTCGAACTTCCACTCGTGCCAACACCGCACAATATGACCGCCTGGCCCGCCGGCGGGAAAGGCGCTTGGCGAACCGCGCCCGGACTTCCGATGGTCAGAGATTGTCAGAACTCCTTGTTCTGCATCCACTCGCGCACGTCAGCCTCGGCATCCTCTTGCGACCGCGAGCACCGTTCTTTGACCATGGTGACAAGCTGCCGCTCGTTCTTGATCGTGGAGGCGTCGAAGTGCGTCAGGAAGGGCCAGCGCTCCTGCGCTTCAGCCATGTAAACTCTCTTGCGGGCGACAGTTTCAGCACTATCCCCGCCAGTAAACCCAAACATGGCGTTTCTCCTCTTTAAATCGCGTCATCTATCTTAGATGGGATGAAATCTGCAGATTACTATGAAAAAGTATAAATCTATATTTTTCCAGTTTTCAGTTTTATTTTTCATGATCATTGCAATCCGGCGACTATTGACCTATCTGCTTTCGGGCTACCAGTCGCAATCGACGGTCCTTGGCGCTAAGTCGCTCCTCCGCCCCTCTTTCACGTCTCCTAGCGGCAGCGGCCATTCCGGCTCTGCGAACCAAGGAACTCACCATGAAATATTTTGGAACCGTCAAGTCGTTCGACACGATCAAGGGCCACGGCGAAATCAAACAGGAAGCCGGCGGGAACGACCTCCCCTTCGAAACCAGCGCGATCCAGTGGGACAAGAATGTCGCCCCTACGGTCGGTCAGCGCCTCAGCTATGATGTCGGGCAGAACAGCGAACGCGTGCCCTGTGCGCTCAACCTTCAGACGATCTAACCGGCCGGCGGGAGCCTCGCTTCCGCCTGTCCTGTAACGCGTTCGGGGCCGATCCCGGATGGCGGCTGAGTGGCCTCGGCCCTCGCCGTCCGGGTGAGCGGATACTCATTCACCAGAAGGGCAGACCCCATGGAAGATACAGTTCAGGCAAGATGGCGGTCTTTCGTGCCGTTCATCCTCACCGCCATCGTCATTGGATCCGCGCTCGGCTTCGCCTTCTCGTGAGGTTCCATCAGCGGTCTGGTAATTGGCCTCTGCGCTCCCATGTAGGAAGCATCGCTGGCCATCTGAACTCGTAGGCGCCAGCGGCTGAGAGACATGAGGCGCTCCCGCTTACAGCGTTGGGAGAATTAATCATGGACTCGTCATCACGCTCAAAGAGCCCTCAATCGACAAAGATTAGCCAACCGTCCATGTCGCCACGGGACCGGAGAGCGTATGAACAGTTTGCCCGCGAATATGCGGAGCAGACGCTTCAGACTCGCACGGCCCTGCTGGGAAGCGCGAAATGAACGCGCCGGAAAAGCCGCACAGCCCCGACTTTAAGCCGGCCGCTCGCCGAAGCATGGCTTTCCGTAAGTCCAGCAAGACGCTCCTCCCCACGCCAGAACAATCACGCCGCCAAGCTAGCGTAGTGCAATTTGCATGGCGTCACTTTGGTGAGCCAGGACCGGTAATCGCCTTCCTGAACACTCCAAACGTCGCCTTGGAAGGTCAGCCGCTCCATCTCGCAATCGAGAGCGAGGAGGGCTTGGGACGGGTCGAAGACTTGCTCAAGCAAATGATAAGGGAGGCCTAGCGCGTGGCGAAGAAACGTCGGCCGGAGAATGAGGCGGAGCGGAGCGGCCGCTTGGCGCAGCAGTCGGCGGCCGAGGAGCGAGCGCTTGATGCCGCAGTGAGTCGAAGCATCAAGCTTCACGGGGCATAATCGGCTCGGGAGAAACGTCATGCCAAGTTCCGGCGGCTCGAAAGATACGAGTTTCACTGTCTTCCGCACCGCAGCCGAGGAGATACAGTTGAAGCAGGACGAGCATGCCTGGGACAATGAAGGTGGCCACATGAGCTCGACCGGCGGGCGTGTAATGCGCAAGCCAGAAGCAGAGCTCCCGTATGTCGTCACTCTCTCCCATCATTTATCAGAAGCGACCGAACACTCCTTTGCTTCGATGCGGGAGGCAGAAGCCTTTATCAAGCGCAACACGCCCGTCCCCGGCGCGGTCCTTTCCACGACCTATGATCGGCCAGCGCCCAGCGGGCCGGCCAGCGACACGGAGACCATCATGAACGATGAGAGCATCCTTGCGAGGTTGAAGGTAATCGATCGACGTTTGCGGCAGATCTCCGAGGAAGACGCAGCATCGGTACTGGCAGTGGGTCTGGCGAACGCCGGCATTCGAGAACCAGAAAGACTTCGATTGATCGCCGAGACCGAGCGCATCCTCGACGAGCTCGACGGTGAAAATCACGAGTGACGGAAGTCTACAAGGACTGGTGCGCGAGCTTCGGCTAGTCGTTGAGCCAAGGATGCCTGGATCATGAACGAGTTGGAAGCGAAGGTGGAGCGGGCAAGGCTGCAAGCGCTGCTTGAGGCTTATGAGGCGGATCGTCAGCACCAGCGGCGCGAGGGTGAGCGAAACGGAACCCAACGCGAGTTGAGTCCTGACAGAGCGAACAACGTTCGGGCCAGGATTGCCCGCCTCGATCAAATCATCGGCGGGAACCACGGCAGGTGAGTCTCGGAGAGCTTCATTTCCCACAAGCACACACACCGAGTTGCCGCAGACGTCGGTAAGCGGATAACGGTCGTGGTGGCGTGCTTTAAAGCCGGGGACATTCGGCGACTGAAGCAACCACCAGGTAAGCGGCGGAGCGGCGAACGGCAGCTAAGGGCGCGTTGCGGACATTAGCGGGTCTCTGCTTTCGTCCGATTTTTTTGGTCTGTTGCACCTCGAGCAGGCGGCCGAACTCTCGCGCGGGGCCACCCTGCGCCCGATGCTTCTAGCGACGGTAGTCCATGTTGCGACCGATCCGGATGTTGGTCACGGCACCATTGTAGGCAACATTACAGCGGAAGCTGAGGTGGCCGTAGTTGCCGTCCTGGTAGCCATAATGGCTTCCGTACTGGCCGCCGTAGCCCGA